>JAGNRX010000200.1 GCA_017988355.1 Bacteroidales bacterium
TTTTGTTTCTTTCCTCTCTTCCTTAAACTTATAGGCTGTTGTCCAGCGTGGACTTTTTGCAGTATTGCCAAGTCTTTCCCATAAGCGGGAATCATTAAGCTTAATAACTATGCCATCAATATTAAAGCCAAGGTTAAACCTTTCCTTGTCCCAATATTCAATAAAATCTCTTATATCTTCAAGTGATTTACAAATACCAATAAAGGAAGGAATATTAAAACCCCAAGTCTTTGCTTTTTGAAGCCTTTTATAATGTGTTTCTTTATTGAAAACACTATCTTCTGATAAGATAAAATATAATACGCAGTCAAGCTTTCGTTTTGCTGTTTCCTTAGGGTCTAATAGCTTAACACTGCCAGATGCAGCATTACGAGGATTGGCAAGTGGCTCTTCTCCTTGTTCAATTCTTTGTTTATTAAATTCTTCAAACCCCTTATTAGGAAAGATTATTTCTCCTCTTATTTCAAATTCCTTTGGGTAATCATCACCGAAAAGCTCCAAAGGAATTGATTTAATGGTTTTAACATTGTCTGTTATATCATCTCCAATAGTTCCATTGCCTCTTGTTAAGGCTTGAATAAGTTTACCATCCTTATAATTCAAACTTACTGCAACTCCATCATACTTTAGTTCACAAACCCATTCCAACTCATCTTCTGTATTAAGAGATTCTTGAGTTCTTTGAACGAACTCTTCTATTTCTTCAATAGAATAGGTATTGGAAAGAGAGAGCATAGAATATTTATGCTCAACTTGTTTAAATGATTTATTAGTTTCTCCTCCAACTCTTTTTGTAGGAGAAAGCTCGAAGAATGAATTATCAATATTAGGGTTTTCTTCCTTATATTGATTTTCTAATTCTTCGAGCTCTTTAAGCTTAAAATCAAAGTCCTGATCCGAAATGCTTGGATTATCCAAAACATAATAGGAGTAATTATGCTGGTTTAGTTCTTTTCTTAACTCAATAATATGATTATAGAGTACGCTCATCTTCCTTTTGAAGTTCTTTAGTTATATCTTCATCGATAATATGATCTTTCCTCGATATTTGTAAAGTGTTAGATGTTAGTTCATCATACTCTCTTCTATTCTTGCAAATATCTATTGTCAAGAAAATAGAATTACGGAAGCTTTCAGGGCTTGCAACATTCTTTCCTGCAATATGGTAAGCAGTTCCGTGAGCAGGTGATGTACGAACAAAAGGAAGTCCTGCAGTGAAATTTACTCCACTTGCAAAGCTCATTAACTTAAATGGAATAAGTCCTTGGTCGTGATAAATAGCAAGAACTCCATCGTAGTTATTAAACTCACCCATTCCAAAGAAACCATCAGAAGGGAAAGGTCCAAAGGCAAGTATATTATTGTCGAATGCTTTCTTTATTGCTGGTTGAATGATTGTTTCGTCTTCATCACCATTAACTCCGTGGTCTCCTGCGTGAGGATTAAGAGCTAAGACTGCAATTTTAGGCATACGAACTCCAAAATCTCTTCTTAGTGATTGGTCAAATATCTTTAGTTTTCTTAAAATTAATTCTTCAGTAACAACACTTGGAACATCTTTTAGTGCAAGGTGATTTGTTAGAACTCCAATCTTAATCTTATCACAAGCCATAATCATTAGAGAATCTGCTGCTCCAAACTTCTTTGTAAGGTATTCGGTATGACCAGGGAAATGAAAGGTTTCTGATTGAACATTCTTCTTATTGATTGGGTTTGTAACAATTGCATCAAACTTACCTTGCATTAAATCCTCTGCAGCCATATCCAAACTTAAAGCAGCTAACTGTCCTGCAACTTCTGTAGCCTGACCAACTTCTATCTTAACCTCGTCTTGAATTATATTTAAAACATTTAGCTTTCCTTTTTCAGCTTGCTCACAGTTTCTAATGTTTGTGAAGGCTAAGTTAGGACAATCAACCATTTTCTTATAATATGAAAGAACTTTGGAAGAACCATAAAGTATTGGTGTGCAGTTTTCCATTATTCTAGCGTCAGAGAAACACTTTATTAAGATTTCATATCCAACCCCATTTAAGTCACCATGAGATATACCTATTTTAATATTATCGGAATATTCGTGTTGTGGTTGTTGAGTTTCTTGTTTGGTGGCTTGGGTATTAATTTCTTTTTGATTTCTCTTTTCTATTCTATTCTCCATTTTATTTTTGTATAAAGTATTTTTCTATAAATTTAACTATAAGTCTTATTCCATAACCTGTTCCACCATATCCAATATATCCTTTTTTGGTATTAGTATATGTAACTCCTGCAATATCTAAGTGTATAAAAGGAATATCTCCTGTGAAGTGAGCTAAGAACTTTCCTGCTGTTATCATGCCTGCATATTTCTCGCCAGAATTTTTAATATCTGCAATATCACTCTTAATCATATCGCCATACTCTTCCCAGAAAGGAAACTCAGCTATTCTCTCATAAACATCATTTCCCGCTAGTTTTAAGTCCGACATATAAAGTCCTGCATGGTTTTCAATAGCTGCAATTCCACAATTTCCAATTGCTCTTTCTGCTGAGCCTGTTAGGGTTGCAGCATTAATAATAAGTGCAGGGTTATACTGTTTTGCATAAGCAAGTGCATCAGCTAATATCATCCTACCCTCTGCATCAGTATTCACAACCTCAACATTGGTTCCATCATACATATTAACAATATCACCAGAAGCATAAGCATTACCACAAGGACGATTATCGGTTGAAGGAAAGAGTCCAACTACATGGAAAGGAAGGTTAAGCCTTGCAACAGCATAGATAGCAGATGCCATCATAGCAGCTCCAGCCATATCGGTCTTCATCTCATTCATATAATCTCCTGGCTTTAGGTTTAAACCACCAGTATCATAAACTAATCCTTTACCAACCAAGACTAAGGGTTTGCTGTTTAGTGCATTATCAGGTTTATATTCCATAATGGTGAAGGTAGGAGGGTCTATGCTTCCTTTGTTCACAGCCAAGATTCCACCCATTCTTAACTTCTCAATATCTTCCTTATGCAAGACCTCAACATTGATGTTAGCCTCCATGCTCATATTAACAATAGCTTGAGCCAAAGCCTCAGCATTTAAGGTTGAGAAAGGTTCATTAACCAAGTCCTTCCCTTTTTCAATAGCCTCTGCAATAATCCTTATATGCTCTATATCTTTAATCTCAATATCGCTATGAATAATTGAAATATGGTCAAAA
>JAGNRX010000201.1 GCA_017988355.1 Bacteroidales bacterium
GTGTTTTTTGGAAGAGGCATAATGTAGTTGAAATGAGTTATAGCGATTTTCTTACCTTCTTCTCTCATTTCTTCAACAGCAAGCTTCAAATTGCCCTCTGTTCCTCCCCATCCAACAACTAAAAGATCTGCATCCAAATCACCATGAACAACTTGTTCTGGGATAGTGTTTGCAACTCTTTGAACCTTTTCGTTTCTGTATTTACACATCAGTGCGTGGTTAGCTGGGTCTTGAGAAACATTACCCTTTCCATCACATTTTTCAAGTCCACCAATCCTATGACGAAGACCTTCCATGCCTGGAATAGCCCATTGTCTAACAAGAGTTTCTGGGTCACGTTTGTATGGTGCGTAATTAGGGTCGTTTGGTGTTGCAAGTGGTGGATTAATCTTTGGAAGATCCGACATCTTTGGGATACGGAATAGTTGAGATCCGTTTCCAAGATAACCATCAGTAAGAAGAATTGTTGGGGTCATATGTTCTAATGCAAGACGAGATGCTTCAAATGCCCAATAGAAACAATTTGAAGGAGTTGACGCTGCAACAACAATACAAGGAGCTTCACCATTTCTGCCAAAAAGGGCTTGGTAAAGGTCAGATTGCTCAGTCTTTGTTGGAAGACCTGTTGAAGGGCCCCCTCTTTGAACATTAACAATAACAAGTGGAAGTTCAGTCATAACAGCCAAACCAATTGCCTCAGCCTTTAAGGAAAGACCAGGCCCAGATGTTGTTGTGCAAGCCATTGCTCCTGCAAAAGAAGCTCCGATTGCAGAACAAATACCTGCTATCTCATCTTCTGCTTGGAAAACTCTTGCTCCAAGTGATTTATGTTTAGTAAGCTCAATTAGGATTTCTGTTGCTGGAGTTATAGGATAAGAACCTAAGAATAGAGGAAGGTTTGCTCTCTCAGCAGCTGCAAGTAATCCCCAAGCTGTTGCGATATTTCCTGTAATATTTCTATAGTGTCCCTTTGGCATAACAGCTTCAGTGATTTGAACTTGTTGGAAAGGGAAAACGTCTGTGTTTTCACAAAAGTTATATCCTGCTCTAACAACTGCTTTATTTGCGTTTACTACATCAGGATTCTTTTTAAATTTCTTTTCTAAGTATGTATCAGTATAATCTAATTTCTTATCGAAAAGGAAGAACATCATACCTAAGGCAAACATATTCCTTGACCTTTCAGCGGATTTCTTATCAGAGAAGATATCCTTTACTGCCTCTGCTGTCATTGTTGTCATTGGAGCCTTAACCACTGTGTAACTTGAAAGAGTTTCATCATTTAGTGGATCGGTTTGATAACCACATTTTCCAAATGCATCTTCTGTGAAAGTGTCAGCATCAACAATTACCATGCCTCCTTTTTTAAGCCATTTAAGGTTAGAGACCAGTGAAGCAGGATTCATTGCAACTAAGACGTCACACTTATCACCTGAACTATAAATTCTCTTACCAATATGAACTTGAAAACCAGAAACACCTGCTATTGTGTTATGAGGAGCTCTAATTTCTGCTGGATAGTCAGGAAAAGTTGCTATATCATTTCCATCTAATGCAGAAGTATCAGAAAAAAGAGTTCCCGTAAGTTGCATTCCGTCACCTGAGTCACCGACGAACTTTACAACAACACCCTCTTTTTCGTTAAGTTTTTTTGTTGTCATTTCTTTTATATTTGATAATAACTTTGATTAATTTTCTTTACGTCTAATAAATGGCAAAGTTACTAAGTTTATTTGTAATAGAAGATTATTTCACATACAATTTTATCTTTAATTGGCTTTATCAAAAAAAAACAATTTATACGACCATAATTCACAATTATTTTATATCTTAAACTGCTGATTTTACTAATCATAATATGATTAGAATTGATATTACAAGATTATTTGAGAGTTTTCTTGTTCTAACTCATTATAACAATTCATCTTTTTAAAATACAATATAAATGAACCATTAAATAGAATCGTAATTTGCCTATATAATTCTTTTATTATCAAGCAATAGAGATTTACATCTTCATTTCCATAATCCTACCTTGCCAACATACTGCTTCTATGTTGCCAACATAGAGCCTCTACCTTGGCAACATAGAGCCTCTATGTTGCCAACATAATAACTCTCTATTGGCAATGTAGGTTTATTAATATGAAGTTATAGAAAATTATTATAAGGATTTAGTAGTTTATTACTGCGTTTTGCTTCAATAGTCCTAATTATGGCTGACACGTCCTAAGGAAAGTTGACAATATTATTATTAAAGACTAAGTTTAGTTTACAGTTAAGAAAATAGATTTTAAGGTTCTTAGATTGTGAAAATGCAAGGCTTTAAGATTTATTTTCATATAAATCTTTGCTCTAAGGCAATTTTTCAATACTTTTGCAACTATATATATAATTAATACTCCAACAATAAATGGCAGGCAATTCAATAGGAAAGATTTTTAAACTAACAACTTTTGGAGAGTCACATAGTGATTTCACAGGAGGGGTTATTGATGGGTGTCCCTCTGGACTGAAAATTGATATTGACTTTATTGAATTGGAAATCCAAAGACGAAAACCCTTAGATGAGAGCTTCTCAACACAAAGAAAAGAAGAGGATAAGGTTGAGTTTGTTTCTGGGATTGAAAACGGAATAACGCTTGGCTCACCCATTGCTTTTATTGTTAAAAATAAGGATTTCAAAAAACAAGACTATAATCACCTTCAGGAATTGTTTCGTCCCTCTCACGGAGACTTCACCTATTTTAATAAATATGGCATAATGGCTTCATCAGGAGGAGGAAGGGCATCGGCAAGAGAAACCCTATCAAGAGTGATTGGCGGAGCTGTTGCAAAGCTTATGCTAAAAGAATATGGGATTGAAGTTGTTGGAGATATTCATTCAATTGGGAAATGGGATTATGCAACACAAAAAGATGAGATTGACAAAGAACTTGAGAAAATAGTTGCAAGTGGAGACTCTCTTGGAGGGATTGTTTCTTGCTCGGTGAAGAACTGCCCCGTTGGTTTGGGAGAGCCTGTTTTTGATAAGCTAAGTGGAGATTTGGCAAAGGCGATTATGAGCATTCCTGCAACAAAAGGATTTGAGATTGGTGACGGATTTGATTCAACAAGGAATTATGGAAGTGAGCAGTTGGACAATTGGAATAGTGATTTCTCAACCAAGACCAACCACTCAGGAGGAATAC
>JAGNRX010000032.1 GCA_017988355.1 Bacteroidales bacterium
AGAACGGGTCTGTAGTTTAAGTTTCTTTGATATATCGTGAGCAATTATTCCACTAACACCGCCTAAGAGTGCATGTCCATACTCATCTAATTCCTTTGAAGCATATACAACATCGGTCTTTCCTGTCTTTTCGCTATACCACTTAACACCCTCCGAAACAGAAATCAAAACAGTCTGTTTCCTTTTATATCTTTCATTCACAACATTAAAGAAATTCTCTTGTCTTTCCTTTGTCATTTCAATTTCAGGCACTAATGAAATCTTAGCACCCCCAAATGTTCCTGCACCAGTTAGCCAACCTGCATTTCTACCCATAACTTCCATAACCATTACTCTTGAATGACTTTCAGCGTTGGTCTTAATGATTGATGCAAACTCCGCAATTCTGTGAGCAGCCGAAGGATAACCAGGACAAATAACCGATTCAATTTCCTTACCGTTAAAATTATGAGTAGTATGTGTTCTTAAATCGTTATCAATCGTCTTAGGGAAACCAATAACTGGGATACCCTCTTGTTCGTAAAGGCGTTTTGCAGCACCATTTGTGTCATCACCGCCAATAGTTACAAGAATATCAATCTTATACCTCTTAAGGTTTTTAATAATTTGAGAAGTTCTGTCCTCAGAGTTTGATTTTGAAGGAAAAGGATTAGTTCTTGAAGAACGGATTGCAGTTCCTCCATAATAACTATTATAAGGTTGGTTGGTTAAATCAACAATATCTCCATCACCTAAGAGACCTTTCCAGCCTCTTCTAATTCCATAAACTTTAAAGCCCAACATAGAGGCTCTATTTCTAATTGCGTCAATACTTGAGTTGATTGCAGGAGTGTCTCCCCCGCCTGATAAAATTGCAACTGTTTTACCCTTAAAGAGTTTATCTTTTAACATAGTTCTGTTTCTTGTTTAGAATAAAATGATTTAATTATTTAGCTATATATTTAATGCAAAAATAGAAAAAGACTTTGACTAATCAAAGCAATTTTCTTCAATCTGCGTAATTAATTCTTGATACCAATTTTCTCCAAACTTGCGAATAAGTGGAGTTTTAAGCATTACGTAAAGAGGTAGCTTTAGTTTTTCACCCTGAATAACTGCTGGCCTACAAACATCCCAAACATGGTAGTTGACAGCAGTGAACTCACCATAGTTTTCAATCCTTATTGGATAGAGGTGACAAGAAATTGGTTTTTGGAAATCAACCTTACCATCCTCAAAAGCCCTCTCAATAGCACATTTTGCAATATCTCCATCATAAGATAGAAAGACACAATCTCTTCCCTCAATCAGTCTGGTGCATAAATCCCCAGTAAAATCGACGTCAGAGACCCCATTATTTTCAATTTCCTTAATTCCCTTTTCAGTAAGGTAAGGTTTAATTATAGGTAGTATTTTCTTTAAAATCTTCACCTCTTCTTTCTCAAGTGGCGCCCCTGCATCTCCCTCAACACAACAACTACCCTTACATTTTTCAAGGTCACATAAAAAATTTACATATTTAATGTCTTCACTTACAATACAATTTTGAACAACTAACATACAAAATATCTGTTTTATTACTAATTACTAATCTCTAATTTCAGTCTTCAAAGTTACCAATTATTCCTTTAGGACTTCGACTTTTACCATAATTTAATTATTATACGCTAAATAAATTTGGGAAAATCAAGAACAAAAAAACTAATACGCCATAAGAAACTCCTAAAACAAAATATTAAAAAATTAGAACAAAGAAAGAAATTGCTAAGATGTACATCACAGCGTGCTAAGATGTACATCGGAAGATGCTAAGATGTACATCACAGTAAGCTAAGATGTACATCTTAGCAAAATGAATCAAAGTAATAATAATTTAATACAAAGCAAGAGAAAAATAGAACAAAGAGATGGGAAAACATTAGTTTGTTTGTATGCCATAATTGACTTAGATTCATTGATTTAATGCCTTTAAAATAATAAATTATTAATAAATCAATAATTATTACATCATAAGAGTTTATATTTCATTAGAAAAAATGTATTTTTGCACAATATCATTAATATTTTTCAAATAATAATACTGACAAATGGAAGCTCAAATAGACAATAACGATAAACCTTCATTGAATTTTATTGAAGAAATTATAGAGAACGACCTTAGAAATGGAGTTCATAAAAGTATAATTACTCGTTTCCCACCCGAACCTAATGGATATCTTCATATTGGACATGCAAAAAGCATTTGTCTTAACTTTGGTTTAGCTATTAAGTATGGTGGAAAAACTAATCTTCGTTTCGATGACACAAACCCTGTTAAGGAAGACGTTGAATATGTTGATAGTATTAAGGAAGATATTAAATGGTTAGGTTTTCAGTGGGCAAATGAGCACTATGCATCAGATTATTTTGAGCAATTATATGAGTGGGCTATTGTTCTAATTAAGAAAGGACTTGCTTATGTTGATGATCAAACGCTGGAAGAAATAAGAATTAACAGAGGTACGGTTCAAACACCAGGCAAAAATAGTCCTTTTCGCAATAGGTCGGTTGAGGAAAACTTAAAGCTTTTCAAAGAAATGAGAGAAGGCAAATATGCTGATGGAGAAAAGATACTTAGAGCAAAGATTGACATGGCTCATTCAAATATGCATATGCGTGACCCTCTAATGTATCGTATCCTTCATGCAGAACACCACAGAACAGGAAGCGATTGGTGTATTTATCCTATGTATGATTATGCTCATGGAGAGTCTGACTCAATTGAAAAGATAACTCATTCAATTTGTACCTTAGAATTTGACGTTCATCGTCCATTATATGATTGGTTTATTGAGAAATTAGAAATTTTCCCTTCACATCAATATGAATTTGCACGTTTAAATCTTTCTTATACCGTAATGAGTAAGAGAAAACTCTTGGAACTTGTTAAGGAAAACCATGTTAGTGGTTGGGATGATGCAAGAATGCCGACTATTTGTGGACTTCGCCGAAGAGGATATACACCTGAGAGTATTCGTCATTTCTGTGATTCGATTGGGGTTGCTAAAAGAGATAATTTTATTGACTTAGGACGTTTAGAGTTTTCATTACGTGAGGATTTAAACAAAAAAGCAAATAGAGTGATGGCTGTTTTGGATCCAATCAAACTTATTATTGACAACTATCCTGAGGACAAAAAAGAAGAACTTCTTGCAATCAATAATCCTGAGGATGAATCTGCAGGAACAAGAATGCTACCTTTTTCAAAGACTCTTTATATTGAGAGGAATGACTTTATGGAAAATCCTCCTAAGAAGTATTTCCGCTTAGCTATTGGCAATGAGGTGAGGCTTCGTTATGCATATTTTGTAACTTGCACAAGCGTTGAAAAAGACTTAGAGGGCAATATTACAGCTGTTCACTGCAACTATGATCCTCTTTCAAAGGGTGGTAACTCGCCAGATGGAAGAAAGGTTAAGGGAACTATTCACTGGGTTGATGCAGAGGATTGTTTGGATGCAGAGGTTAGGTTATTTGATCGTCTATTTATTTCAGAAACACCAGAAAAGACTGAACCAGGAAAATCATTTGTTGATAATTTAAACCCAGATTCTCTAAAGATTATCACAAATGCAAAGATTGAAAGATCATTAGCTGATGTTAATCACTTAGATAGGTTCCAATTTGAACGCCTTGGCTACTTTAGTGTTGATTATGATTCAAAAAAAGGAAATTTAGTATTTAATAGGACTTGTACCTTAAAGGATTCTTGGACTAAACAAAATTAAAAGATATGAAGAAGGTTTTTTTATTAGCATTTACTTTGATGGTTTGTTTTTCTTTTAATGCAAACTCACAGGGCTATCACAGACTAAGTAATGGTCAGCCATACGATATTTTCTATATTGTTAAGCCTGCTTACTTCCAAGCTTATGGGGATGATTTTACTAAGAACTATGTTTCTGGTTTTGGTGCAAATGTTGCTTTGGAATATCAGTTTCAAGAAATTAAGATAGGTCTTGGAGTTGAATTAGGTTATTCCCTTATTGAAGGGAACTCATATAAGATTAAATATCTTCCACGAAAATTTGTTAAAAACCTAAGCCAAATTCCTGTAACTTTCTATGCAAACTATTATCTACATAACCAAGAAACTTATTTCTCGTTCCTTGACAGACTAAAGCCGTATGTAGGAATTGGATTTGGTGCAATTTGGGGCGTTTATGACTATAGCTTAAGCAATGAGAGCAATAAGGATTACGATAGTTTTGGATATTATCTAAGAGAGTATGAAGGTCAGGCTGGAATGCGTATTGGAATTTTGCCAAGAGCTGGACTACTTTTTGCGTCTGACAAACATTCATTTGGATTTGAAATAGGATTCCAACATTATTTTGCATCTGGCAGATTAGAAAAACAACAACAGTTTTCTTATGGCCTAACCTATATCTATGTTATTGATTAATCAAAACTAATAAAGATTGTGTTTCAAGCATTCATTTTATCAGCAGGATTAGGCACTAGACTAAAACCTCTAACCAATTCAAAGCCTAAAGCATTGGTTGAAGTAAACGAGCTTAGTCTCCTGGAGCACAACATAAACAAACTTATCTCCTACTCTTGTAAACATATTGTTATTAATGTTCATCACTTCTCTGAGCAGATTATTGAACATATAACAAAGAAGCATTATGCTTGCGATATTTTCATTTCAGATGAGACAGATTTATTGCTTGACACTGGTGGAGGATTAAAAAATGCAAGAAACTTATTTGACTTCTCAAAGGATATTCTTATTCATAATGTAGATATTCTTTCCAAAATAGATTTCAATTCTTTCTACAATTCACACAAAGAATATTCCTCTCTGGCAACCTTAGCAGTCAGTCAAAGGCAAACAAGTAGGTATTTATTATTTAATGAGAATAATAGTTTGGGTGGTTGGGAGAATAGAAAGACTGGTGAGAGAATTATTGTTAGAGATGACATTGATTTAATCCCTTATGGCTTTAGTGGCGTGCAGTTAATCAAACCTGAACTAATCGATTTAATTGAGAATAAGGATAAGGCTTTTTCAATAATTCCTGAGTATTTGAAATTAGCTAAGTCCTACCCTATCAATTCATATATTCACTCAAAAGATATTTGGGTTGATGTTGGAAGGATTGAGTCAATAGAGGAAGCTGAAAAACTATATCTCGATAGTTAATCCGTCATAAGCCAGTGAAACATTGATAGGAAGTTCATTATTAACTTCTTTATCTAATCCTAAAGCGTGGCTTATATGAGTTATATATGCTTGCTTAGGTTTTATCTCTTTAATTAAATCTAATGCCTCCCAAAGTGTGAAATGTGAGAAATGCTCTTCTTTTCTTAGAGCATTAACAACTAAATATTCAACTCCTCTTAGCTTTTCCTTCTCTTGATCACTAATAGTCTTTGCATCTGTTATATAAGCAAAATTACTAATCCTATATCCTAAGATTTTTAGCTTATAATGCATTACTTCAATGGGGATAATCTCTAATTCATTAACTCTAAACTTTTCATTCTTATTAACGGTGCAGAGTTTAAAAGTAGGCAAGCCTGGATATCTTGATTCAGTGAAAGCATAAGAGAAAGCTGCTTTGATTTCTTCTAATGCTATTTTATTTGCAAAGATTGGCATAGCTCCGCTTTGGAGATAATTATAGGAACGGACATCATCTAATCCGCTAATATGATCACGATGAGAGTGAGTTACTAAGATTGCATCTAACCTATCTACATTATAAGTTAGCATTTGCTGGCGAAAGTCTGGGCCTGCATCAATTGTTAGGATTGTGCCTTCCTTGCTTTGAATCAAACAAGAAGATCTTAGACGTTTATCCTTAGTGTCTTTAGACGAGCAAACCTCGCAATGGCACCCGATTAGTGGTACACCTTGCGAGGTTCCTGTTCCTAAAAAAACTATTCTTAGATTGCCCATTTTATCCAAATTGCTCCCCAAGTAAATCCTGCTCCAAAGGCTGTAAGTATTAAGTTATCACCTTTTTTGAATTTATCTTGATTTTCCCACATTAGTATTGGAATTGTTGCAGAAGTGGTATTGCCGTATTTTTCTATATTTATTAAAACTTTCTTAGGGTCTAAGCCTAATCTCTCACCTGTTGCTGTAATTATTCTTAAATTTGCTTGGTGAGGAAGAAGATATGAAATATCATCAGAGGTTAAGTTATTTGCCTTCATTAGAGCCTCAGTAGCTTCTGCCATCTTTGTAACAGCCCATTTGAAAACCTGTTGTCCTTCCTGATAGATATAGTGTTCTCTGTTGTCTATTGATTCGTGAGTAGGTGGGTTAACACTTCCTCCTGCCTTTTGGTGAAGATGTTTTTTACCAACTCCATCAGCCAAGAGAATAGCATCCATAAAACCAACCTCTTCTTCTGTTGCTTCAAGTAAAACTGCTCCAGCACCATCTCCAAAAATTGGACAAACAGATCTATCAGTATAATCTACAATTGTTGACATCTTTTCAGCTCCAACAACTATAACCTTCTTAACAAAACCACTTTCAATATATTTTGCAGCTGTTGTTAGTCCATTAATGAAACCTGAACATCCTGCATTAATATCAAAACCAAATCCATTCTTAATCCCACATTTATCTGCAATAATATTTGCAGTTGCAGGGAATAACATATCTGGTGTAACGGTACAACATATTAGTAGTTCTATCTCTGATGGATCTATATTTTTATTTTTAAGGATATTTTTAACTACAACTTCTCCTAAATCTGACGAACCCTTACCTTTTTCTTTTAAAATATGACGTTCCTTAATACCAATTCGTGTCATTATCCACTCATCAGTAGTATCGACCATCTCACTTAATTCTTCGTTTGTTAGAATATAATCTGGTAAGTATCCTTCAACTGCAGTAATTGCAGCTCTTATTTTTGTCATATTACAAATTATTTTGATTCTGTTTTAAAACCTTTTCTATATGATCGTTTATATTAGAATCATAAATGGTTTTTGATTGGAGCAACATTGTTCTAATAGCTCTTTCATTTGATACTCCATGAGCAACTATAACAACTTTCTTTGCACCAAGAAGAGGTAAACCTCCATATATTTCGTAGTTACAATTATTTATGAAATCGTTGTTAACTCCACTCTTAACCATTATTCTGGCAAAGGCTTCAGTCTGTTTCATAATTAAGTTCCCTACAAAACCATCGCACACTATAACGTCAAAATTATCTTTAAAAATTTCGCTCGGTTCAGCGTTACCAATGAAATTAAAGTCTTTCGAGCCTTTCATTAGTTGCATTGCAGCTTGTGATTGAACATTCCCTTTTTCTTCTTCTTCGCCAATGTTTAATAAGCCAACCCTTGGGTTTTCTAAATTAAGAGAGTACTCTGCATAGAAACTACCTAAAACACCAAATTGGTAAATCTGTTCTGGTTTTGCGTCAGGATTTACTCCAACATCAACCATAACAGTTAAACCTCCATTTTGTTTGGGTAATAGTGCTGCAAAACATGGTCGGATAATTCCTTCCACAACTCCAACATTATACATAGTTCCAACAAGCATTACGCCTGTGTTACCTGCACTTGAAAAAGTATCAATCTTTCCCTCTTTTAAGTAACTAAAACCAAGGGCAATTGAAGAGTTTGGTTTGTTTTGAAGTGCCTTAATAGGCTTGTCATGCATATCAATAACTTCACATGCATCAACAATATCAAAATCATCAACCAAACCACCATTAATATTAAGATGTTCAATTATAATGTCCCTGTTGCCAAAAAGTACTATTCTGTCTTCTGCAGATAGTTCTTTTTGAGCAAGAATAGCTCCTAAAATTGTTGCCTTGGGAGCAAAATCGCCTCCCATTGCATCTAATCCTATCCTCATAATAAAGAAGATTTAGATTATGCTGTTGCCCCTTTATCTATTGCTAGTTTTCCTTTGTAGTATCCACACTCAGGGCAAACTCTATGATATACAACAGATATACCACAGTTGCTACAAGTTGCAAGTTGAACTGCTTCAACTTTGTCATGTGTTCTTCTTTTTGCTCCTCTGGTACGAGAGATTTTTCGTTTTGGATTTGGCATTTTCTTAGTATTTTAAAATGTTATTATTCAAATTTTATATTCTTTAGTGCAGCCCAACGTGGATCTGAACTTTCATCATTATCTTCTTCTTTTTTATTGATTCTTTCTATAATATCACTATTACATTTACTTATTTCATGTACACATTTCATTGGTTTTTGCAGTAAAATGTATTCATATATTTGATGTGAAAAATCAATTTCATGCTCTTTATTAGAGATAACTATTACATCATCTTCTTCTTCAAGGTGTTTTTCTCCAAACTTAACAAATAAAGTATTTTCTCCTTTTATTTTAACGTCTAATGGGTCTAAGCATCTATCACACAAAACATTTAGAGTACCTTTAAAATTAAAAACAAAGGTCATCATTCTTTCTTCCTTCAATAAATCGAGGGTTAAACTAATGTCTGCACCTAAAATATCTTCATTCTCAAACTTATCGAATAAGGACTTATCTACTTCAAAATCAAATCTATGTTCTCCTATTATAAGAGGTGTAAAATTAACCGAATAATTCATTATGTCCTTTTCTATAACCTTATTGTTCTATACGTTTTGAGCTTGCAAAGATACATTTTTTTTCTATATTATATATATCAAGCAGAATTTTTTTTACTTTTGCAGAGAATTAGTATTAGATAATCAATTTAATCCTCGAAAAATGAAGAAATTTAATTTATTATTATTGCCACTGTTTATTTTGGTTTTGTTTTCAGCCTGCAAGTATGACGATTACGATGTTGATGATTTTGACAGTAAAATATCTGAACTACAAGCCTATAATGGTGATGATGTTTTTGAAGTTATTGATAAATTAGAAAATCAAGACTTAAGAATTGAATCAAATTCAAATGGAGTAGTTACATTAGTTAATAATAATGGGTCTATTGTTTATATTCTAATTTACAATAATTATAATAAAATTATTGAATCTAAATTTGAATACTATACCTCTACCCCTACCTATGCCTTAGATCGTTTTGGAAGTTGGCATAATACAGCCTACAATCTTAACTATTCAAAATACTATATTGGAGAGATTATATTCTTGGACAATTTAACTAAAACCTATAGGTCAGAGACCAAATTTATGGATGATTTCGAGAGATATGGAGCTGATATATATAATTGCTACGAAGAATGGAATAGTAATTACTATGGTTGCTTCATTGAATATAGCACAGTAAATATCACAACAAGAAAAGTATCTGTTGGTTGTTTTACATTAGATAAGAAGACTTTAAGAAGGAAAGTATAGTAGGTTTTAATCAGAGTAAACTAAAATTACTACATTAGATAATGTCTGTAAATTACATTTAGGTCAAATTGGAAATCAAATAAACTTCATCCAAATCTGCAAAATATTATATTATTTCAGTGATTTAATAATATATAATAAGCATTCCATACTTCTCCATTGGCAATGGAGGACTCCTTCATTGGCAATGGAGATATGTTACATTGGCAATGGAGAGGTCTTTCATTGGCAATGGAGCTTTATCGAAACAAAGAAAGAGAAGTTTAAACTAATGATTTAGAATGTTTAAACAGGGTTTTAAGGAATCCTTATTTTATAGACTATTTATTTTTAAGACTTTTATTGTAAAGGGGATGGTAGAGTAATAGTGTTTCTTTGAGATGCCTTACGTTTAAATGGGTATAGATTTCTGTTGAACGATCGCTTGCATGCCCCATTAGATCCCTAACAACCATAAAATCTGCTCATGCTCACATAAGTTCTGTTGCGAAATTTTGGCGAAACGTATGTGG
>JAGNRX010000202.1 GCA_017988355.1 Bacteroidales bacterium
CTTATTATGAGTTAAATTATAATAATAAGATTTTCTTAACTGCAAATTATAGATATGGTAATATCAGGTATTCAAAAAATGCTGATATGTATTATCTTATTCTAAGCTATAACTTTCTGAAATCTACCTCTTCACATTCACTTAAATTAGGAGCTGGAGGAGTATATTTTAAATCGAACAAGGGTGGAGTATTATATTTTAACTCAGGCAAGGATTATAATATAAGCTATGCATTAGCACTATCCTATCATTATAGGATAAATAAGCATTTAGGAGCAGGTATAGGTATTGACTATTCTCACTTATCTGCCACTACAGAGATGGGAAATAATGGTAGTATTGAAGAAGGTTTTGCAATAGGACATTTATATCTTAAGCTCTCCTATACTTTCTAATCAGTAAATATAAGCCAATTTGTTTGGTCTTTGGTGCTGGAGGTGAGCTTGCCTATTGGGATATAGTTCTCTGTTTCTGTGCGAATAAAGCCATAGCTCCAAGTTCCCATATCTAAGCAAATAGCAGTCTTAATGCCCATCCTGATTAGTGAGGCTGAGAAGTCATTTATCTTCATCCTCTGCTCAGATTCTATTATGCAGGGTTTGTTGTCAATGATAACTAAGGCTCTTCTGTAGGTTTCTCTTTCTCCAAATATCTTACAATCCATAAGAACAGAGTCGTGGACAAGTAGCATTTGTTGGAATACATAGCCTTTCTTTCTAATTGCTTTGGTTTGAGCTTTTTTCAGTGAAAGGTCTATTGGTCTGATTGAAACCTTATCGTCAATTATTGAAACATAACCATTAGCTATTGACTTATAACCCCATTTCACATTTCCTTTTTCAATATGCTTACCCATTATGCTTTTTAGGTCTTTTCCTGTGAAAGCAGCTGCAACTGATAGTTTTATTCTTGTGTCGTTTGAATCAGGACGTGTTGTTGTGAACTCTGGACGAGCATTTACTGGGCGATAAACCAAGAGGGTAATTGTTAGGGTGTCTATTTGCTGATATATTGTATCGATCTCTACTTTTGAACTAATCTTATCAGAACTTAATATGGGATTAGAGTAGAGATTAGAGTATATGCTTAGGCTTATTATTATGGTTAAGACTGCGACTATAACTTTTCGCATGCTAATATTATTTTTTCACCTTCTGCATTAGTTGTAAAGAATAGGTAATCATCTCCACCGTCTTTAATCTCTGTACGTTTCCTAATATCTGCAACCATTTGAGGGAAGTTTCTAATTGTTATATTTGCTTTAGGGTAGCGTTCTGAAAGGGTTTTGATGTTCTTATTATTATAAGGGAACATTGTCTTAATCCTAAAAGTTCTGCCTGGGAAGTTCTCAATCATTTGTTCTGAAATAAAGAGGTGTGAACGAGAAGCTATTTTCTTTGCTGGGTAATAATCTGAAACAATATGATAACCTGCTGCCTTCATAACCGATGCATTAGGTTCATATAAGAATACATCTCTTTTTATATCGTTTTTGCTTGCAATGTTTGGAGTGGCTGTTGTATGTGTGAATGAGAAATCTATTTGCTTATCATTTGAATCGAAATCAATACAATAATATTTTATTTCTTCTTTGAAGTCTTTCTCTAAAACAACGAACAATTCCTTACACTCATTCTTTACAGATATAATATGTATTTCCTTTATACCAGTTAGTTCATTCATTAAACTCTTTATCTCTAACATAGGGGAGAGTTTAAGGGCTATAGTTTTTGCTTTCTTAAATAGCTTTGGAATAAGATCAACAACATAGGGCTGGCAATCCTCGAGTAGGAAGACTTTCTTTTGGTTTTCGTTTCTTCTGGAAGGGTCAATATAAATTATATCAGTTTCTTCAAACTCACTAATATTATTTAAACTATTACCCTTAATAACTTCAATATTGCTTAGTCCAAGAGTTTCAAAATTAGAAAGGGCAGTTTCTGCAAGTTCAATATCTATTTCGTGGTAGTAAACCTTTTTAAGTTTCTTTGCAAAGAAGATATCGTCAATTCCAAATCCTGAGGTAAGGTCTCTTAGTGTTGAGCTTTCTGGGAAAAGAGAGGCTTTGTATTTTGCAGTCTGCTCTGATGAGGTTTGTTCAAGGTTAATCTTCTTAGGGAAAATTATATTATCATTTTCTAATAGTGAAGGGAACTTTTCTTCTGCTTTTTTGTATCCTTCAATCTGTCTTACGCATAGTTTAATATCAATATTTTCCTTTTCAGGTTGTAGCAAAAGCTTTGTAGTGTTTGCTTCTATGTTTTCTTTTATAAATTCTTTTTCTTCTTGACTTGGCTTTTTCATTATGCAAATATAGGAATAATTTCAATCTCCTTATTTTTGCTCGTAAAAAATAAACGTGTATATTTGCAATCTTAAATTTTATTATATGAAATTATTCTTTTAAGATATTCTTAACAGCTTGATTGAAAAGGATAAAAAGATAGGACTTGAGAACAATTAAATAGATTTTGTTTTATTATGGCAGAGAATAAATCACCGAAAGTAGGCTTGGCATTAAGTGGAGGAGGGGCATTGGGTTATGCTCATATTGGTTTTCTTCAAGCAATGAAGGAATATCATTTTGATGTTGATGTTGTTTCTGGAACTTCAATGGGTTCAATTATTGGTGCATTATATTGTGCTGGCTTTTCTCCTATTGAAATATTGGAGCTAGTAGATAAAGAGAATATGAATAGGGTACTTAGTATTGTAAGATTTAGCCCAAGTTTTGGTAAGGGTTTCTTTAATCATGATAAACTGTCTCATGTTTTAGAAAAGAATATACCTCATAATGATTTCTCTAAACTAAATAAGAAGTTCTACTGCTGTGTAACCAACTTTAATAAGGCTACATATAAATTTATTAGCAAGGGTAAGCTTCTAAAAGAATATATTATTGCATCGGGTTCAATACCTGTTATTTTTGAACCTAAATTGGTAGAAGGGCAGCAGTATATTGATGGTGGGGTTATGCAAAACCTTCCTGTTGAGCCTTTGATTACAGAGAAATGCGATATAATAATTGGAGTTGATGTTGTATCTGTTCCTAACCAATCGGAGGTAAAGGGATTGACTAATATTTTCACAAGGGCAATGGCGCTTTCCATTGTTAGCAATACTGAGAAATGGGCTGAGAAATGTGATTACCTAATAACTCCTAACTTAGAAAACTATACAATAACT
>JAGNRX010000203.1 GCA_017988355.1 Bacteroidales bacterium
TTGGACTTAGGGCTGGAGCAGATGTGATTTGTGAAAAGCCTCTTGTTCTAAATCCTTGGAACATTGATGCACTTTCTGTTATGGAAAAGGAAACTGGAAAGAAGGTTAATACAATTCTCCAACTAAGGCTTCATAAGGCGATAATTGATTGGAAAAAACAAATAGAAGAAGGACCAAAAGACAAGATATATGATGTTGATTTAACTTATATAACTTCAAGAGGAACTTGGTATTATGCATCATGGAAAGGTTTTATGGAAAAATCAGGTGGCGTTGCAACAAATATTGGGATACATTTCTACGATATGTTATCTTGGATATTTGGAGAGGTTGAAGAAAACATAGTTCATATATCAGGGCACGACAGAGTTGGAGGATATTTAAGATTCAAAAGAGCAAGGGTAAGATATTTCCTTAGCATTAATCCTGATACACTTCCACAAGAAGCCGTCCTAGCAGGCAAGAGGACATATAGGAAGATTGAAATGGAGGGTTCTGAAATAGAATTTTCTGAAGGCTTTACGGAACTCCATACCGATAGTTATAAGAAAATACTTGAAGGAAATGGATTTGGGCTAGAGGATTCAAGGACTTGCATTGAAATTGTTCACGGCATAAGAAATTCACAAGCAATTGGACTTATCGGAGACTACCACCCACTTTGTAAACTTTCTTCGGTAAAACATCCTTTCAAGATTTAAAGATTAATGATTGAGCTTGAGGATGCATCAGAGTTTATTGAAAACTTTGAGAAAACAACTAAAAGGAAGGTTTATCGCTTTCCTTTTAGTTTAAATAATAATCAAGAAACTGCAATACTTATGGTAAGATGTGGCAGTAAATACATCTCACTACCCTATCTTTCACAAGGCATAATTGAAACTAAGCCTAAAAAGTTTGACTCCCTTATCTTTCCAAAGAAATGGGAGATAAGAGATATTAAACCCTATTCTAAACATTCTTACAACGATAAAGTAAATTTTGAAATAAGTCTTCAGGATGGTTATAAATACACATCCAATATAAGAAGGAAGATAAGGAAATCTAAAGAACATAAGTTAGAAGTCGTAAACGGAAAATCAGAAGAGCTAATAAACGATTTCTACTTAGTTTATACCAAAAGGATGCACCAAATAGGCGTTCCTCCAAGGTCAAAATCTCATATAAGAAAGAGCATTAATAATAACAAAACCTTATTATTTGTTGCTTATAAAGACAATCAGCCAATCGGTTCAGCATCCTTGCAAAAAATAAGTGATACATACTACGAAAACATACTATTTGCTTCTCTTTCGGACTATATGCACTTCTATACTTCATACGCCCTTCATAATTCAATGATAGAATATTCAAAAGCAAATAATGCAAGCATATATTCTTTTGGCAGAAGCACAAAAAACAGTTCAGTATATATGTTCAAAAAACATTTCAAAGCACATGAAATACCTCTTTATTGGAGTTTTTCCAATAAAACAAAATCTCTCAGAAACAACAAGTGGTTTTTCAACCTTTGGAAGCTCCTTCCCTATCATATAACCACAAAATTAGGAGAAGCAATCCATAAAAGGATTTATTAAATCAAAGAAAGAGAGAACTGAATCAAAGAAAGAATTTTTTAGATCAAAGAGATAGAAAATTAATACGCAGAGTTATTTAAGCCTTTCATAATTATTGTATCTTAGAAATGTAATTATCGATTTCTACATTTGTTTCCTTAATCTTATTATCATCCACAAGAATTAATTCAGAAGACAAGATAGCCCAAAACTTTGTTCCAACACCTTCTTTTGAATCGAATGAATAATCCGCCCCAAGATTGTCAAGTAAGGCTTTAATTATCGCAAGTCCTAATCCAGGACCATGCTCAAATGAATCAAGCTTCTCAAATCTATCAAAGACTCTTGAAATGTTTTTTTCTTTGACACCAATTCCAGTATCTTCGATATAGAACTTAATCTTATCTTTACCTATGATTTCGTATCCAAACTTAATATGTCCACTATTAGTAAATTTAATTGAATTTTCTACAATCTCTTTTAGGATTTGAGTAAGCCTTTGCTTATCCATTAATACTATACAACTCTTATGTGGACTATCTACAATTAAATCAACACCGTTCTTAATTTTATATTTAAATAGACCTTCAAATTCCTCAAAGAACTGTTTTAAGTCAAATTTAATCCTTTTAAATTCAATAAAACCAGATTCAATTTCTGAAAGTTCAATAATATCTTCAACAAGATTTAAGAGATTCTCATTATTCTCTCTAATTATTTTTCTATATTCCAATTTCTCTTCTTTGTTTTCAGAATCGATAATAAGCTCTGTAAATCCTAAAATTGCATTTAGTGGAGTTCTTATTTCGTGGCTTATGTTTGCAATAAATCTGGATTTAAGAATATCGCTTTGAATAGATTTCTTAAGAGCTTCGTTAAGTCTCTTTTCTATCTTTTTATGTTTGTCGATATTGAAATTAATACCTCTTATCTTCCTATACTTACCTTTTTTATCCTCTAATAATTCAACAAAAACACGTGTTTCCCACCAAGAATAGTCTTCATCTTCGGCAAATCTTCTTTTATATTCTTTTACATACTCAGACCCGTCATCTGCTTTTAATAAGCTATAGAAAAATTCAATCGCTTCATCTCTTTGTTCTGGAATAACATTGTATAATAGGTATTCAGGATCTACTTCTTGGCTCATCTCTTTATCTTGGTCAATAAGACTTCCACCTATTTTATATTTATTTGTTCTTTCACTATACTCCCAAATAAGCATTTGAACAGAAGGCATTCCAGATGATAATAACTTAATATTAAGCTGTAATTCTTTTTCATGCTCTTGGTTTGATTTGATTCTTTTGTTTAAAACCAAATTATTATATCTTAGAATCAAAATGCTTATCATAAACATAATTAATGCAGACACTAAAGTGACCAATATCTTATGATTCTTGAAAAAAGCCTTTGTGACGTTTAATGTAATAGTATTTTCAGGAAGAAAATTAAACAACCCTTTCCTTGAAACGATTTCATCATAATCATATATTGGAATAGATGGAATATTATCAACTGTAATTTTCTCGGGAATCTCACCATTAAATATTCTTATTGCTTTTGAGGCACCTGCTTCACCATTGTTTTTTGCAACTTGAACAAAACCACCCACAAACCCTGA
>JAGNRX010000204.1 GCA_017988355.1 Bacteroidales bacterium
GCAAAAAACTGTAAGCATGATAGCTAAAAAACTAAATCTTTTCATAGTGTTTGAAATTTTAAGGTTAAGAAACTTGTTAATATATTTTCTTATTAGTTCCATAACTCACAAAAATTGTTTATTATTATATATTTATTAATTTTTTTTCACCACCAACACACCATAATTTTCTCATCCCTTATTTTCCTAAGTCCTTAATTCCCTTAGAACAAGAAACCCAATCAATCCCTCCCCAAACAAGCCCCCACAAAACACAAAGCCCCCTCATTATCAATAATTACTCCCATATTAATATTCAATTAATAATACCATACCTTAATAACCAACATTTCAAAGAACAAAAAAAGTCTTGAACTCTGATTAAAGTGATTAAATGATAGACTATGAAAGTAAACAACAATCATGGTAATCCGTTAATCAGACGAATCAAAGTTCAAGACAATCACCTATTGCAATCCCTTAATCTCAAGGTTAGCCTCTGAGAACGAAGTCTTAGCTAATTGATTCTTGAAGATAGGAGATGGGTAAAACCTGCATCTTGCCGATTGGATAGTTGAAGCATCCACATCTGCAAGCGTGTCTTGAACCTTAACCTTAATCGAGGGGATAAAAGACCCTAAATAGCCTAACTTCACCGCACTCCCATTTTGAATAAAACGACTCACGTTTATTTCAAGTGCTTTAAGGCAAGCTAAAACATCAGGATAAGACACAGTGGTCGATTCTGAAATCACTTGACATAATTCATCCATTGTCACATCGTTACCTCTGAACAAGCGAGCCATAAATTTAATTCCAGGGTCTGCACCTACTTGGATGTTTCTCTGAATCTTAACGTATTTTAACATAATTTATTTTCCATTTTAACCTCTGGCGAGGGTTCTTAGTTTTCATTTTGTGGATTAGCAGAATATGAACTTTTCATGCCTTTTCTAATTCCCTACAAAGATACAACATTTTAAGTTCTAATGCAATAGCTTAAAGGAAATATTTATACAACATAAATAAAATATTAATTCTTAAGCCTGTTTTCCTATCTCTTTATTCTGTTTTCCTATCTCTTTGTTCTAATTTTCTATCTCTTTGTTTCATTTTTTTCTTTGACCATTCTATTTTCCTATCTCTTTGTTTCATTTTCCTGTTTCCCCATTTCATTTTAAGGGCGTTTTCCACACGCCCCTCAAATGTTTTTAATTTATTCCTTATTCGACAGGTAAAAATCCGCAATATCCAATCCTTGTTCTCTCTGTTCTGGGGTGGCTTCTTTTTCCAAAATATCCGATACGATGATTTTAGAGCCTATATTACGGTTTATCTCCTCTGCCTTTGCATTCCAATAACCGAAGGCTTGGAGGTCAGGAATAGCCTTAATATCATAGCCTTTGATAGGCACTATCCTTTGATCGTTGAGGTTATTTATCCCACCTGTTGCCATCCAAATATATTCAGGACAAAAAATAGACATAATTATTGCAGTCTTTTCACTTTCCACAATTACAATTGGCTTTTGTGGATATTTTCTTATCAGATGTTCCCCATATAGGCATTGTGTTGGTTGCCAGTCGTTAGGTAAGAGTTTTTTCTTTATTAAAATATTATTTGCCCAATTAACAAATTTATCTCTTTTGCCACTTACTGGGTCGTAGCCTATTATCTTGCCTGCTCTAATCCTTCCATATTTGTCAACTTGCCAAAACATTGCTTTAAGGTTGCCATCTCCTCCTATATAATAATCTTCAATTGCCTTATTTACTTCTTGTTCTGAAAATATTGTTCTTAAGAAGTTAGTGAAATTTGAATCCCTCTTAATTGAGTCTAAGAGGTATTTCATGCTTATGACGTTTATTTCTCTTTTTTCTTCCTTTCTATTTTCATTATTTGAAGGTTTATCTAATCCCATCTCCTTTCTCCTTCCTGGATTTTGCCTAAAGAAGTCCTTAGGGCTTAGCTTATAGCCACAATAATTCTTGTGATTACAATATCCCACCGATGGGTCTATATGCACTCCTGACTCAGTATCGATGAATCTTGTGAAAGAATTACTATCTCCACATTTTGGACAAGTATATCTTGTATGTCGTCCATCGTATTTTTCTAATTCTATTCCCATTTTATTTTTATGTTTAATATTATTTATACTTTTATATCTTAGTTTTTACCTTTTATCTCTTACTTTTTACTTTCTATCTCTTTTATTCTTCTTTTATTCTTGTTTCCCGTTTCCAACCCATAGTAAACAGAAACAGGAAACACTTGTAAAAAAAAGTTTAATAGGGAAAGCTTAGCACTAAGACTTCGTCTTTTAGTGCTTAAGCGCTTTACCCTTTATTTATTAAAAGTTATTGTGGAGCATTAGTTTTCATAGCTTCTAAGTCTCTATGTTTTTTCAGATTTTTAGAAATAGTGCTTTTTGCCATATCAAGCCTAAGACCAATTGCTTCAAAAGTTAGTCCTTCAGATTGTAGTCTTTTTATTTCTTGAATCTCCTCTTCAAATGCTTGCACCTTATCAGTCTCTTTCTTTAATAGACTAAAATGTGTTCTAGTGTCAAGGTTAGTGAAAGTCATGTTTTCGTTGAACATAAGGTCAAAAGAATGGGTTTTGTAACTTATATCTAAATAATTGCCTTTCACGATGCAGAAATGTTTCTTACTTGGATTATTCACATTAGTTTTAAGCTCTATCATAAGTCTCATCTTAGCTTCAAATCCTTGCGAACCTAAAGCATTATTTTTGCTAGGGTCATTATTGTCTGACCTTTTGTTTGTATGGTGGAGAAAAATGATTAACAATTTGTGCTTTAGTGCAAGTTGGTTATATTCATTTAAGAATATTCTTACCTGGTTGGTTTCGTTAATTCCTCCCGAAAATATATCCGAAAAGGCGTCAATTACAATTAAATCAGCTGGTTTTTCAGTTAGGTCTCTATCCAATTTTTCAATTAGATTTGCAGTTTCAAAAATATAAATTAGTTCTTTTAACTCGTCTGGTTTCAATCCAAAATCTATATTTTGTTTTTGAAGCAAGTAAGTTACAGCATCTTCACCGTCCTCACTACTTACATAGTAAACTCTTTTATGAGTAGCCTCTACTTTCCAGCCCAAAAAGTCTCTACCTGTAACAATGCAAACGCTTAAATGCCTTAAAAGAGAGCTTTTACCTGTGTCGCTTGAGCC
>JAGNRX010000033.1 GCA_017988355.1 Bacteroidales bacterium
TTATCATTCTCATTAAATGAAGAAAATATTCCTTTACTCATAAGATAATGGTTTTAAATTAATGCGACAAAGGTAAAAACTTATTTGAATTAAACAAAAAAAGCGTCTCATTTCTGAGACGCTTTCGTATAATTGTGATTTTGATTTAGCTTAGCAAACGCCAAGGTCAATCATTGCATCAGCAACTTTAATGAAACCAGCTACGTTTGCTCCTTTTACGTAGTTAATATAGCCGTCTTCTTGTCTACCGTATTTTACACAGTTTTCGTGGATTGAATCCATCATTTGGTGTAATTTGATATCTACTTCTTCACCTGTCCAGCTGATATGTCCAGCGTTTTGGCTCATTTCTAATCCAGAAACTCCAACTCCACCTGCGTTAGCAGCTTTTCCTGGTGCGAATATTACTTTAGCATTTTGTAATGCGTGAATTGCATCAGCAGTACATCCCATGTTAGATACTTCACATACCATAGTAACTCCGTTAGCTATTAGTTGTTTAGCATCATCTGCGTTTAATTCGTTTTGGAATGCACATGGCATTGCGATATCAACTTGTACTTCCCATGCTTTCTTTCCAGCAACAAACTTAACACCATATTTTTCAGCATATGGTTTGATTACGTTGTTATTAGATGTTCTAAGTTCTAACATGTAGTCTAATTGATCTTGTGTCATTGGTTTTTCGTTGATGATATAACCATCAGGTCCTGAGATAACTTTAACAAATGCTCCAAGTTCTGTTGCTTTTGTTGCTGCTCCCCAAGCTACGTTACCAAATCCAGATAAAGAGATTGATTTTCCTTCAATAGTCATGTTGTGTGCTTTCAACATATTATTAACGAAGTAAACTCCACCAAACCCTGTTGCTTCTGGACGAAGGATTGAACCTCCCCAACCTGCACCTTTTCCTGTCATAACTCCAGTGTTTTCTCTAGCTAGTTTCTTGTACATACCGTACATGTAACCAACTTCTCTTCCACCTACTCCGATATCTCCTGCTGGAACGTCTTTATCTGCTCCAATATATGTGTATAGTTCTGACATAAATGCTTGGCAGAAACGCATAATTTCATTTTCTGATTTTCCTTGTGGATTGAAATCAGATCCTCCTTTACCACCACCCATTGGAAGTGTAGTTAATGAGTTTTTGAAAGTTTGTTCAAATCCTAAGAATTTTAATGTGTCAAGTGTTACTGATGGATGGAAACGAATTCCTCCCTTGTATGGTCCGATAGCGTTATTGAATTGTACACGGTATCCACGGTTAACATTAACCTTACCATTATCATCTACCCATTCAACTCTGAATTGGATGATTCTGTCTGGTTCTACCATTCTTTCTATGATGCTGTACTTGTCGTATTTTGGATTTTTAGCAACATAGTCTTCGATTGTTTCTAATACTTCTGTTACTGCTTGAAGAAACAATGGTTCTCCTGGGTTCTTAGCTTCAACATCAGCTAAAAGTGCTTTTACGTTCATAATTTATTATTTTTAAATGTAGTTAAACGATTTATTTCAAACTTATTTACTTAATTTGAAAGTACAAAATTAGTGAGTATCTTTGATATAAAGAAATTATTCGGCAACTATTTTTTTTAACACTCATTTTTCGAACTTGAAATGTGCCTTAAATGACAAAAAGACCTAACTTTGCAGATATTTATTTATTATGGATTTCTTAATTAGTAACATTTCAAATTATATAAAAAGCGAAGTTTATAGCACAAGAAGAGAAGATTTTCTTATAAAAAACTTAGTTTTTGACAGCAGGAAGCTTAGTGAAGTTGACGGAACTGTATTTTTTGCTATTATAACTCTTTCAAATAATGGAGAGAAATACATACCTGAACTTTATTTAAGTGGTGTAAGGGTTTTTGTTGTGGAAAACCTTCCTAATGACCATTCTAATTATAAGGATACTTGTTTTGTTCTTGTTAAAAACACAATTGAAGCCCTACAATCATTAGCTAAGGCAAAGAGAGAGAGATTTCATAATCCTATTATTGCAATTACAGGTTCTAATGGAAAGACTATTGTTAAGGATTGGATTTCACAGCTAATTGATAATGACAAAAAGGTATTTAAGAGTCCAAGAAGTTATAATTCTCAAATTGGGGTTGCTCTTTCTATATGGAACTTAAAGGAGGATGACGAATTAGGAATAATAGAGGCTGGCATTTCTCAAAAAGGTGAGATGAAAAGATTAGAGGATATGATTAAACCTAAGGTCGGCATAATGACAAATATTGGAGATGCTCACCAGGTCTACTTCTCGTCCATAGAAGAAAAGATTCAAGAGAAAATACTATTGTTTATAAACTCAGACACAATTATATATTGTATAGATAATAAGGAAATTGACAAGGAAATTCAAAAAGCATATAAGGATAGTGGGAAAGAATTGATTGGTTGGGGATTTCAAAAAGGAGCTTCTTTCAGACTTGAGAACATAGAAACAAAGAAAAACCAAACAATCATAAATTACATATATAAGGATAGACATTCTTCTTTTTCCATTCCTTTTATTGATAAGGCAAGTATAGAAAACTCTATAAATGCTTTTATTGCTTGCTTGGTTATTGGAATTGATAAGGAGTTACTAAGTGAAAGGACAAAACATCTTCAATCGCTTGAGATGAGGCTTCAGATGAAGGAAGGAATTAATCATACACTTATTATTAATGATAGCTACTCTTCCGACCTTATGTCTTTAGAGCTTGCACTTACATTCCTTAACCAACAAAATAACGAGTTAAAGAAGACTGCCATACTATCTGATATAACCCAGTCCAATATTGACCAAAAAGAACTTTACCTTGGAATAAACAAACTACTTATTGAGAAGAATATCGATAATCTAATTGGTATTGGAGAGGGTTTTGTCAGAAATCAATCACTTCTAACTATCAATAATGCAATATATACTTCAACCCAAGACTTCTTAAGAAACTGCTCACTAAAGGAATTTAAAGAAGAGATAATATTAATTAAGGGAGCAAGGAAGTTTGAATTTGAGAAGATAAGCCGTTTCTTTGAGAAAAAAGCTCATGAAACCGTTCTTGAAATCAATCTTTCAGCACTTGCACATAATGTAAACTATTTCAAAACAAAACTAAAACAAGGCGTCAAACTTATGGCTATGGTAAAAGCTCATAGTTATGGTTCGGGAGGTTTTGAGATAGCTTCAACGCTTGCCAATCAAAATATAGACTACTTAACGGTTGCCTTTGCTGACGAGGGTGCTGAGCTTAGAAATAACGGAATCAATCTTCCTATTATGGTTATGAGTCCTGAAAAAGAAAGCATTGCCAAAATAATACACTACGATTTAGAACCAGAGGTTTACTCTATCTCAATTCTTAAGGAGCTTATTGAGGCTAAGAAAGAATATGACCTACTTGATAATAAAAAGGAACTAAACATTCATATTAAGCTTGACACAGGTATGCATCGCCTTGGAATTGAAGAGGAGAGTTTGGAAGAATTAATTTATATTCTGAAAGCAAATAAAAATATTAAGATTAATTCTATTTTCTCTCATCTTGCAGGAGCTGACAACCCAGAACTTGATGACTTTACTAAGAAGCAGATTGCACTTTTTGAAACCCTTAGCTCAAGACTCTTAAAAGAATTTGACTACCCTATACTTAGGCATATTGCAAATTCAGCTGCCATAATTCGTTTCCCAGAGGCTCAGTATAATATGGTAAGACTTGGAATTGGAATGTATGGCATAGGGATAAGTGAAAAGGAAGAGAAAAAGCTAAGATATGTTCATAGACTTAAGACCACTCTAACCCTAAAAAGGAAGATTGCAATAGGTGAAAGTGTTAGCTATAACAGGAACTATATTGCAGAAGAAGAAAGAACGATTGGAGTAATACCTATTGGTTATGCTGATGGATTAAATAGAAAAAGAGGAAACGGGAATGGAAGAGTGTGGATTAATGGACAATTAGCCCCAATTATTGGAAGTATATGTATGGATATGTGTATGATTGATATAACAGGCATTGATTGTAGTGAAGGCGACGAGGTTGTTATTTTTGGAGAAGAGTATAGTGTTAATAATATTGCAAAAGAGCTTCAGACCATAGCCTACGAAGTTTTTACAACAGTTTCTTCAAGGGTGAAAAGAGTTTTTTATCAAGAATAGAATGAAGAAAGTTCTTTTTAAAATACTTGGATTAATTAGTTTGGGTCTTGGAATACTTGGGATATTCTTGCCCATTTTGCCAACAACTCCATTCCTACTTTTATCATCTTATCTCTTCCTAAAAAGCTCAGAAAGACTATATTGTTGGTTGATTAATCATAGGATTTTTGGTCAATATATAAAAGATTTCCAGATAGACAAATCCATACCAATCAAAGTAAAGATATCAAGCATCAGCCTACTGTGGATAACAATCACCATTAGCGCAGTTTGCTTTGTACCTATACTCTGGGTTAAATTCCTATTATTTGCAATTGCTATTGGAGTAACAATTCATATTCTTCACTATAAGACAAAGAAGAAATAGTCTTTAAAAGCAAAGAAAAGAGATAGCAAAATGAATCAAAGATCTAATTAATTAGATCAAAGGAATAATTTACTGAATCAAAGATCTAATCTCGTAGATCAAAGAAAGAATTTCAAAGATTTCTAACTACCTTAAAACATCTCTTAACTCATTGACAGTAACTGTCTTTTGCTCTCCTGTTATCATATCTTTTAGCTGAATCTTATCCTCTTCCAATTCTCTTTGACCAACAAGTGCCACAAAGGGAATAAGTTTGTCGTTAGCGTATTTCATTTGTTTTTGAAGCTTAACACTGTCTGGGTAAACCTCTACGCTGATATTGTTTTTCCTAAGCTCTCTTGCCCAAACCATACACTGGCTTTCTTCTTCTTTCCCGAAATTAGCAAACATTAGGGTTGTAGTACTCGCTATTTCTTTAGGGAAACGCTCCAATTCCTCTAAGCAATCATAAATTCTATCTGCACCAAAGCTTATCCCTACTCCACTAATATTAGGCATACCAAAGATACCTGTTAGGTTATCATACCTTCCTCCCCCTGCAATGCTTCCCATCTTTGATTCAATACACTTAACCTCAACAATAGCTCCTGTATAATAGTTAAGTCCTCTTGCAAGGGTTATATCAAAATCAACTTTTGTGCTAAGGTTTAATCTCTCAATATTATCAAATACCTCTTCCATCTCCTCAATTCCTTTCTTCCCTATTTCAGAGTTTTGGAATATTGTTTTAAGGGTTTTAATCTTAGTCTTGGTATCACCCTCTAACTTTAGGATTGGTTCAATCTTATCTAAGTTTTCCTTTGTCAAGCCTCTTTCTTCAAGCTCTTGGCAAACCTTCTCATATCCTATCTTATCCAACTTATCAATTGCAACCGTTATATCGATTATCTTATCCTCTTGCCCAATAATTTCGGCAATTGCTGCAAGTATCTTCCTATTATTTAGTTTTATCTCAACCTTTAGATTTAAGCCTAAGAATACCTCATCAACCATCTCACAAAGTTCAACCTCGCTTATTAGAGAATCACTCCCTATCACATCGGCATCGCATTGGTAAAACTCTCTATATCTTCCTTTCTGTGGTCTGTCAGCTCTCCAAACAGGTTGTATTTGATAGCGTTTGAAAGGAAATGTAATCTCATTCCTATTATTCACAACAAAGCGAGCAAAAGGCACAGTTAAGTCATAACGCAGACCTTTTTCAGATATCTTATTGGTTAGTTTCTTATAGTCTTTTGTTTTCTCATCCTCAAAATCAATCTTAGATAAGAAGTCTCCAGAGTTTAGGACTTTATAAAGCAATTTATCACCTTCCTCACCATATTTGCCCATAAGAGTCGATAGGTTCTCTAAGGCTGGTGTTTCAATTTGAGAAAAACCGTGAAGCTTATACACTTCTCTAATAGTATTAAATATATAATTCCTTTTATTCATTTCTTGAGGAAGAAAATCTCTTGTCCCTTTAACCACATTGCAATTCATATTCCGAAGTCTTAGCTTTATTTATTCAATATTTTCAAGTGCAAAGATAGTGTTTTTTTCTTTTTTCACTTTTTTTTCACTTCTTTCACTTACTTTTTGACAACTATTCTTGTATATAGGGTTAGAGAGAGATAAATAATAACAATTTTAGGTATAAAAACTTGTCATTTAAAAAATAAATCTTAAATTTGTACAATCAAAAATAATGTAGCAATATGAAAAAGTTAATTTTTCTTTTAATCCTAGGGATAGCGATAACTATTCCGAGCATAACTCAAGCACAGGTTTCCCTTAGATTGGACCAAGCAAACAATGGAACAACGGCGACCTACTGCGATGCATATCTGTATGACTCTGGTGGTTCTACTGGAAACTACGACACAAACTCTTATGTTTGGAGAGCCTTTTGTCCTGACAATGCTAACAGTAGAATGTCTCTAACCTTTGAGCAATTTGATATCCATCCATCTGATAGTATTGAAATCTATTCAGGCATTGGTTTGGGTGGCTCAATTCACTCAACAGGAACGAATGTCCCATTCTTTACTAATCAAGATCTATTAGGACAAACCGTTATTGCCTACCCAACAGACCCAACCGGATGTTTAACTGTTAAAATATCGTCAGGCAAATTCCTAACAGCACCTGGTTTTAAAGCAAAACTTGAATGTGTTTCCTATTGCCAATATCCAGTTGCTGCATTAGATACTTTCTTCTACAAAATTAGCCCAGATGGGACAAAGACTAAATTTGCGATTAGGCGTTTTTCAGATACAGTCTTTAACATAACTGATTCTAACTTGTATGATGTTGTTAACTACAAAGCAATTGACATTTGTAAGGGTGACTCAATTCAAATTGTTGCTAAAACAATATTCCCTGAAAACAATCTATCTTATCACCAATCGGACTCTAATCTAATCTATTATTGGAATTTTGGTGATGTTAACTTAGACACTGTTTATTTTTCAAACACTGTAAACTACAGCTGGCCTGAGGTTAGTGGTTATGATTTAGCCCTGACTGTTGAGGATACCCTTCATGGTGGATGTAAGAGTAGATTACCAATTGACACAAGAATTAGAATTGCAAGAAACCCAATTAAGACCGTAGCTCCTATCCCTGATATGTGTTCTGGTGAAGTATTTACTTTCAACGTTGGTTATAGTGCAAATAACACAATTAAAATTGACTCAATTATATTTGCAAGAGGTTCAAGCGAAAGATTTGATAGTGTAGTCTTTATTCCTGATGGCCCTAATTGTCAACTTCCTGGAGGAAGTCAGTGTTATGAAGCTCCTGTTACTTTCGACGAGTTCCTTCCTGGTGCAGTACTTAATACTGTTGATGAACTCTTTAGTATTTGTATGAATATTGAACATAGTTTTATTGGTGACCTTAGTTTTGAAATCGTATGTCCAAGTGGAGAGGCTGTTATTTTAAAACACTTTACTCACTCTGGTGGAGCACATTTGGGTATATCATATAAACCAGATAATGGTTGTTTACCTCAAAATAACCCTCAAGGAACTGGTTGGACTTACTGTTTCTCTAATCAATATTTGAATCAACCAAGAGGAGTAATTAGTGGTAGCATGTCATCACCTATTGACTCAACTAATGTTACTGATACCTTAAAATACTACCAAACACCTAATCAATTGGCAACTAGTATGGCTACAGGCTGGGAAACTGTTGACTTAACAGGATTTACAAAATTAGTTGGCTGCCCTCTTAACGGAGAATGGAAACTTAGAGTTTGTGACTACTGGGGTATTGATAACGGATATGTATTTTGGTGGAATATGTCATTAGGACAAGGTTCTACAACAGATTGGGATTACCAAGTTCCTCTTGATACTGTAATATTAGATGGTCCTTTTATTGTTGGACATTCTGACACTTCACTATATATTGCGCCTCCAATTGCAGACTGCGGAAATTACCACTACGATATTCATATCATTGACGACTTCCGTTGTGCTTGGGACACTGTAACCACACTTAATGTTGTTTGTTCTCCAGTTGTTGACCTTGGAGAAGACATAAAAATTTGTGAACAATTCTCAACAACTCTTGATGCTGGAAATGCAGGGGCTACACAATACTTATGGGAGCCAACTGGAGAAACCACACAAACAATAGTCGCCCAAACTGAGGAGAACTCCAATTCAATTGTTACATACGTTGCTCAGGTTACAAACACAAACGGTTCGTTATATTGCTTTGGAAAAGATAGCATAAACCTTATCGTTAGACCAGCAGCCCTGGCTTCATTCTATAGTGACAAAACACATTTAGAAGGTTGTGAGCCTTTCAACTTCCAACTCTTTAGTTCAACATCTACAAATGCTGATAGTATTATATGGACAATAGGACAAGTTAAGACAAACGCTCCTAACCCAACTCTATCTTTCCCTTACGGAACTTATGATGTAAAACTAAAAGTTATTTCTGAGTTTGGATGTCAAGACTCTATCTACCAACCAAATTTCATAAGCGTATATAAGAGCCCTGTGGCAGATTTTGGATGGCAACCAACCAATCCTTCATCAACAGACCCAAGTGTTAATTTCCTAAACCTAACAACACCACAAGACGCTTCAAACATATACCTATGGAAGATACAAAACAATAAGACTAATAATTTAAGAGAAAATGTCTTTGGATTAGAACCTAACTATACTTGGCAACCAATTCCTGGCTCAAGCGTTGTTGGAGACTATAAGATAACTCTTGATGCATACAGCAATAACTTAGCACCAAGCGGAATAACTTACGAATGCCACGACACAATAAGTAAAGTGATTTCAATTATTAACGATAAACTTTTCTTCCCTAACATAGTAACTCCAAATGGTGACGGAATTAATGATGTCTTGAAAATAACCAACCTTGTTGATGGACAAGCATACCCAGATAACGAACTAACAATCTATAACCGTAATGGGAAACGTATATTCTTCAAACAAGACATTAGATCTAATGAAGAAATATGGGATCCAGCAGCAACAAACACACCATCTGGAACCTACTTCTATAGATTCGTTGGAAGAGGACCAATAAAGAATGTTGAATACAACGGAACAATAGAAATTATGAGATAAACCCAAATAGGATATCTCCTAAACAAGAGAAGAGGCTACCTAAACTTAATTAGATAGCCTCTTTTTCTATAAATAAACTCTATATTAATTCAATAAAAACTTAGATTATCAAATTCTCTTTCTTAGAGAGCTTGTCTAATTTTCACAAGCTTAGTTAGTAAATCCTCAACCCTATCAAGTGAAATCATATTCTTACCATCACTCTTAGCCACCTTTGGATTAGGATGAGTTTCCATAAAGATACCATCAGCCCCAACCGCAATTGCAGCCTTAGCAATAGTCTCAATCATCTTTGGTAAGCCACCCGAAACACCCGAAACCTGATTTGGCTGTTGGAGAGAATGAGTTATATCCATAATAACAGGCAAGTTATTTTCTTGCATAGTTGGAATGGATCGGAAATCAACAATAAGGTCTTGGTAACCAAACATAGTACCCCTATCGGTAAGCATAACTTGATTATTACCAGAAGTTCTAATCTTCTCCACAACATATTTCATCGACTCAGCCGAAAGAAACTGCCCCTTCTTCACATTAACAATCTTTCCCGTCTTTGCCGCTGACAAAAGAATATCAGTCTGACGACAAAGAAAGGCAGGAATTTGAATAATATCAACAAACTCAGCCGCAATAATAGCCTCCTCTGCAGAATGAATATCAGTTACAACAGGAATATTGTATTTCTGTCT
>JAGNRX010000034.1 GCA_017988355.1 Bacteroidales bacterium
ATCTGAAGGGCTTTTAGGCGGGTTTGGGGTGGGTCATTGTGAACTTCCTGGTCTTCCCAACCATTTCCAAGGTCTGTTTCGTAGCTAAAAAAACAAATTAGTCTGCCTTCCCAAAACAAGCCATAACCCTTTGGTGGTTTGTTGTCGTGCTCATGGATTTTTGGAAGTCCATTTGGGAAATTATACTTTTGATGATAGATTGGGTGAGTGAAAGGTATTTCTACAAAGTCAAGCTCTGGAAACACTTTTTTCATCTGTGGTTCTATGAATTTTCTTAGGCCGTAGTTGTCGTCAATATGAAGGAATCCTCCTGCGATTAGATAGTTTCTTAAATTCTTCTGTTCTTGGTCTGAAAAGACAACATTTCCATGTCCTGTTAGGTGGCAGAATGGATAGAGGAATATTTCTGAACTTCCTACATCGATTGTTGCATAGTCTGATGAGAGACTTGTGCCGAGTTCCTGATTACAGAAGTTTATTAGGTTTCTTAGTGAGGTTGGGTTTGCATACCAGTCGCCTCCTCCGCTATATTTTAATAGTGCAATGGTGTTTTTCTGTCCAAATGATGTGATTGAAAAAACGACTAAGGCAATTAATATGATTGATTTTCTCATTGGTTGATTGAATGGATGATATTTACAACATAAAGTCCTGCCGTTTCTGTTCTTAGTCTCTCTTTTCCAAGTGTTATTGTTTGAAAATTATTCTTCAAAGCTTGTTCAACTTCTTTTTCTGAGAAGTCACCCTCTGGTCCAATAACTATTAGGACAGATTCCTTTGGCTTATAAATATCTCTTATCTGGTTTCTGTTTTCTCCAACGCAGTAACCTATTAATTTATGGGTTTCTGATGAGTTTTTAATTAAATCAAGTAGGGGAGTTGGCTCGTTAAGTTTTGGCATATAGGCTTTAAGTGATTGCTTCACTGCTGAAATAATTATCTTTTCCAACCTTTCGTGCTTAATAACTACTCTTTCTGAATGCTGACAAATAATAGGGGTTATTTCATCTATGCCCATTTCGGTTGCTTTTTCCAAAAACCATTCTATTCTTGATATGTTTTTGGTTGGTGCAATTGCTACATGGAGGTAGTAATCTCTTTTATTATATTCTTCTTTGGTATTTATTACTTTAAGAAGGCAGGATTTGGGATTTGCTAATACAATTTCAGCCTCAAATAAATTGCCAAGACCATCAGTTAAGTGAACCCTGTCGCCTTCCTTTTGTCTAAGTACTTTAACTAAATGTTGAGATTCTTCCTTACCAAGACTATATATTTGGTCAGGATTTATATCAGGACAGTAGAATAGTTGCATTGTTTAATTCTATAAACTATAAACTACACCAACAGATGCTGAAACATTTAATAAACCTTGTGTTGTGATTTTTCCTGAACTTTCTACTAAAATAGCTCTACCTGCTTGATTTCTATAGTAGAAAGGGGTCATTGCATCATAGGTATGTCCACCTACATATTCAACACCAACTTGAGCTCTTAAACGAATATCTCTGTTTAATTCATACATTCCACCAAAATATGCTTTTGCACTTGGAAGAACATGAGTTATTTTTATTTCATTTTCCGCATTATAATAGGAGATAAGTTCATTTTTATAGTCTTTTTCTCTTATCATTATTTGAATTCCTGCGTCTAAACCGAGGAAATAATGCATTCTATTTTTGGTAATATAGAAATTATAGGATAGCATAACTGGAACATATCCGAAGCTATTGTATTTAGAAAAGGTAAGACTATAAGGTGTTCCTATTGGTTCAACATTGAAATTTGAACCTCTATGATAAGTGTATCCTAAGTATCCACCTAAGCCATGAGCTGTTGTTGTGAATCCTTTTTTTCTTCCTGTTTTATACTGATAACCAACAGTAAACCCATATCCAATTGGATTAAGGTCTGCATTTTGCCCCATCATCATATTTCCATCAAGGTTCAACATTACGAAATATTCAGGTGGTGCATCCATATAATTACCTCTTCGCCAATCTTGAGAAAATGCACTTATTGCAATGATGTTTATCAAAAAGAAAAATAAGATTTTTTTCATATCAATTATAGATTTAATTTTCATTTAATTATTAATTCTGCGTGCCAAAATTACGAATAATATTTGAAATTGCAAATTTTCTTTTATCTTTGTAGCAAAAATAGTATGAAAAATAGAATTTGTGATATATTAAAGATAAAATCTCCTATAATTTCAGGAGGAATGGTTTGGTGTAGTGGATGGAGATTAGCCTCAGCTGTAAGCAATGAGGGAGGACTTGGATTAATTGGTGCAGGTTCAATGACACCAGAGGTTTTAAGAGAACATATTAAGAAGTGCAAAGAGGCTACAAATAATACATTTGGGGTTAATATTCCTCTTATGAGCTCTCATTCTCCAAAACATATTGATATAGTTATTGAAGAAAAGGTTCCCGTTGTTTTTACTTCGGCTGGAAATCCTGCAACATATACTCAAAAACTTATTGATAATGGGATTAAGGTTGTGCATGTTGTTGCCAATGAAAAGTTTGCACTAAAAGCACAGGATGCAGGGGTTTGTGCAGTTGTTTGTGAGGGATTTGAAGCAGGTGGTCATAATGGTAAGGAAGAAACAACTACTATGGTTTTAGTTAGTCAATTAGTTGGAAAACTAAATATACCAATTATTGCTGCAGGTGGAATTGCAACAGGGCAGCAAATACTAGCAATTATGGCATTAGGGGCAGAGGGAGTTCAGATTGGCTCGCTTTTTGCTTCAAGTAAGGAATCCTCAGCTCACCATAACTTCAAAAAAGCAATAATTGAAGCAAAGGAAGGAGATACAATGCTATTTCTTAGGAAGCTTTCTCCGACTCGTCTATTGAGAGGCGGTCACTATGAGAAAATTCAAGCCGCAGAACAAAGAGGAGCAACAAAAGAAGAATTACTTGAAATCATTGGAATAGGAAAAACAAGGATTGGGATGTTTGAGGGTGACTTAGAAGAGGGAGAATTGGAAATTGGACAAGTTAGTTCAATGATTAACGAAATAATGAGTATTGAAGAGATTTTTACTAAGCTTAGAAAAGAATATTCTGAAGCAATTGCGAGAATGGATTCAATAAATAAATCAATTTAGTAATATTAATAGAAAGAATATGCAACCAGATTTTTTATTTGAAACAAGTTGGGAAGTATGTAATAAGGTAGGAGGAATCCATACAGTTATTTCAACAAAAGCAAAAACACTAGTTGATAAACTCCAAGATAATTATATGTTAATTGGTCCTGATATTATTAGAGGAGAAGGACAGGTCTCAGAATTTGAAGAAGACACCTATATATTAAAGAGTTGGAAAGCTTATGCCGAATCAAAAGGGCTAAGAATTAGAGTTGGAAGGTGGAAAATTCAATCAGAGCCTTTAGTTGTTTTGGTTGACTTCACTCATTTTTTCTCTCATAAGGACGAGTTATTTGAAGAGTTTTGGAAAGAATATGGACTTGATAGCATTACAGGTCAATGGGATTATGTTGAACCTGTTTTGTTTGGCTACGCAGCAGCTAAGGTTATTGAATCTTACTATGAGTTTTATTTATCGTCTCAAGATAAAATAGTTACACAGTGGCACGAGTGGATGACAGGTTCAGGCGTTTTGTATCTTAAAAAGAACTGTCCACAAATTGCAACCGCATTCACAACTCACGCAACAGTCTTAGGTAGAAGTATTGCAGGAAATAAACTACCTCTTTATTCAGAACTTAAACACTATGACCCAAATCAAGTTGCAACTGAGTTTGGAGTTAGATCAAAATTCTCTTTAGAGAAAATATCGGCTTTGAATGCAGATAGCTTTACAACAGTTAGTGAATTAACTAATAATGAATGTAAACAGTTTTTTGATAAAGGAGTGGATATAGTAACTCCAAATGGGTTTGAACCAACCTTTGTTCCAAATCAAGAAAACTTTGAAAACCAAAAATCTATTGCAAGAGAAAGAATAATTGATATTACCCAATCTCTAACTAATCAAAGAATTGATGATGATGCATTATTGATTATTAATAGTGGTCGTTATGAATTCACTAATAAGGGAATAGATGTTTTCATTAATGCAATGGGTGAGCTAAATAGGAAGAAGCTTTCACGCCAAATTATTGCTGTTATTGCAGTTCCTGCACACAATGTTGATATCTACAAATCATTACTAGAAAACCTTGATAAGCCAAACTTTGATGAGCCAACAACTAATCAATATCTAACTCACCATCTCTTTGATCCAGAGCATGACCCCATTCTTAGAACAATTAAGGAAAACGATTTAAACAATTCAATTGATGATAATGTTAAGATAATGTTTATTCCATCTTATCTTGATGGAAATGATGGCATTGTTAATCTTCCTTATTTTGATTTCCTAATTGGATTTGATGTTTCAATATTCCCATCCTACTATGAACCATGGGGATACACTCCAATGGAATCAATGGCATTTCATATTCCTTCAATAACAACTAATTTAGCTGGTTTTGGACTATGGATTGAAAGCCAAACAATTGGTCTTAAAGGTGCATTAGCTGTTATAAGTAGAACCGATGGCGAAAGTTCACAAGTTGTAAGTGATATTGTTACAAAAATTGAAGAAACACTAAGTCTTTCAGAAAACGAATTTAGTGAACTAAGAAAGAAAGCTTTTGAAATATCTGAATCAACCCTTTGGGCTAATCTTATACAGTATTATTATAGGTCTTACGAGATTGCTCTTTTGAAATCAGAAAAAAGAATAGATCAATACATACATAAACAACCAATTAAGGAAAGAACTCAATTTACAACTAATTGGGGAGAGCAGCCATCATGGAAGAAAGTTTTGGTTGCTCAATCTCTTCCAAAACGATTAGAGGGACTAGAAAGATTGTCTCAAAACCTTTGGTGGAGTTGGAATGCTGAGGCGAGGGATATATTCTATTTAATTAATGATGTTAAGTTTGAACAGTTAAACAGAAGTCCAATACATCTAATTGAAAATCTTACTCCAGAAGATTTCAATCGCCTATTAGAGGATGAAGAATTTATTCAAAAGCTTGACTCTGTTGTTGAGAAATTTGATAATTATATTAAAGAAGCAGAAGATAAGAAAGGAAAGCTAGTTGCTTATTTTTCAATGGAATTTGGTATTCACGACACTCTTAAAATCTTCTCTGGAGGTCTCGGAATGCTCGCAGGTGATTATTTGAAAGAAGCCTCTGACTGTAATAAGAATATGATTGGTATTGGTCTTCTTTATCGTTATGGTTATTTCTCTCAACAAATTTCAAAAAATGGAGAACAAATATCTCAACTCACTCCTCAAAAGTTTTCTCATCTTCCAATTAAAGCAGTGAAAGATGAAAAAGGGAAATGGAAGAAGATAGCTGTTAACTTCCCAGGAAGAGATGTTTATGCAAAAATATGGCGTTGTGATGTGGGTAGGGTTCCTCTTTATTTATTAGATACAGATATTGATGAAAACCAAGCAGAGGACAGAGCAATAACTAATCAACTATATGGTGGAGATTGGGAACATAGACTTAAACAAGAAATTCTTTTAGGTATTGGTGGGGTTAGGATGTTAAAAGAATTAAATATAGACCCTGTTATTTTCCATTCCAACGAAGGACATTCTGCTTTCAATTCTCTTGAGAGATTAAGGGAAATGATTCACAATAATAAAATACCTTATGCACAGGCAAGAGAAATTATTCGATCTTCAACTCTTTTCACAACTCACACTCCTGTGCCTGCTGGTCATGATGTGTTTTCTGAGGATTTAATCAGAGCTTATCTTTCTCATTATCCAGAAAGTATGGATTTGTCATGGGAAGAGTTTATTGCCTTAGGTAGAGTTAATGCATCTGATAGGAATGAAAAGTTTTCTATGAGTGTTTTGGCTCTTAATTTTTCTCAAGAAGTAAATGGAGTTAGTAAGATTCACGGAAGAGTTAGTAGGGAAATGTTTGCTGGTTTCTATAAAGGCTATTTCCCAAGAGAACTGCATATTGGTCACGTTACCAATGGGGTTCATCTACCAACATGGATGGATAGGAAATGGAGTGCATTCTATAACGAAGTCTTTACAAAAGATTATATTAACGATCAGTCCAATCCAAAATACTGGGAAAAGATTTACGAAGTTGAGGATAAGAGAATTTGGGATTTACATCAATCAACAAAAGCAGACTTAGTTGACTTTATGATGAATAGGTTGAAAAAAGAACTTATTAATAGGGCAGAAGATCCAAAACTATTTATTCAAGTTAAGGATAGATTTCATAAAAAAGCTCTAACCATTGGTTTTGCTAGACGTTTTGCTACTTATAAAAGAGCTCATCTTCTATTTACCAATATGGATAGGTTAGATAAATTGGTTAATAATGAAATAAGACCCGTGCAATTTATCTTTGCAGGAAAGGCTCACCCACAAGACAAAGCAGGACAAGACCTAATCAAAAGGATAATTGAAATTTCTAAAATGCCTAAGTTCATAGGGAAAATAATCTTTATTGAAAACTATGATATGTATGTGGCTAAGTATTTGGTAAGAGGAGTTGATGTTTGGTTAAATACACCTACTCGTCCTTTGGAAGCATCAGGCACCTCTGGCGAAAAAGCTGTTATGAATGGGGTTCTAAACTTCTCTGTTCTTGATGGTTGGTGGGCTGAAGGATACAAAGAAGGAGCTGGATGGGCTTTGGCTGAAGAACAACTTTATGAGACTGACGAATATCAAAATGCTTATGATGCAGAAATAATATATGAAATCTTTGAAGACAAGATAATACCTGCATACTATAATCAGGATGAAGAAGGAGTAAGTAAGGAGTGGGTTGGTTTTATGAAAAACAATATTGCTCAAATTGCACCACATTTCACCATGAAGCGCCAGTTAGATGATTATTACAGTAAGTTCTACACTAAACTTTTTGACCGCCACGAACTCTTAACCGAAAACAATTCACAAAAAGCAAGAGAATATGCTGCTTGGAAACATAGGATGAGAAGGCAGTGGAATAAGATTGAATTGATTGACTTGCAACTACCTGATTCAATTAATAAAAAAATAAAAATGGAAGATGAGTTTCTAATCAAACTTACTCTATATATTAACGATATCAACCCTGAACACTTAGGTGCTGAAATAATTCTTGCTCAGAAAGAAAATGATAAAATAAGTGATTTAGATAAGGTTTTCCCAATGGAAATCACAAACTACTCACATAACAAAATAACCTTTGAAGTTAAGATACTTCCTTTTGCTGCAGGGGTTTACAACTATAGTATTAGAGTCTATCCTAAGCATGAACTAATGCCTCATAGAATGGATTTCCCTCTTTTAAAATGGATATAATGAAATAAATATTAAATTTGCATCCTCAACTAAACTTTGAAATAAGAATTAATGAAAAGATATCTTAAATATATATTAGCATTATTAATACTTCCTTTTATATTGTTTTCTTGCCATAAAGAGACTGAAAATGATAGGGTAGAAAAGGTTGTTGAATCATTTTATATACATTTAAATAATAAAAACTTAGATAGTATAAAAGAAATGTCAACTAATAGGGCTGATATGTATTTTGAATTTATTTTCTCACTTGGAAAAGATATGGTTCAGATTGATTCCATTAATATTATTCAAACTTTAGTTGAGCAAAATGCAGCAAATGTAGATGTTGAAACATTTGATACTTATGGAAATCAAATGATATATCATTGGTATCTAATTAAGGTTAAAGAGGTCTGGAAAATCAATAAACTTGAAGGCTACAAAGCAGAAAAGATACTATCAAAAGAAGATATTGAATACTCAAAGAAAAACAATCTGAAAAAGGAGACACCTGAAAACTAAACACGAAACTAATTAAAGCTATTATGAAAAGATTATTCTATATTATCAATCTCATTTTCGCTCTCTTACTACTTCTAACCTATGCCTCAGCATTTGTTCCCCCTCATTTATCACCTAAGTTTTCAATACTTACATTCTTCTACCCAATACTACTATTTATTAATTTGGGATTTATTATTGTATGGTTATTTACAAAGTGGAGATATATCATTATTCCTCTAATCATTATCATTATTAGAATAGATTATATCCCAACACTCTTTGGATTTTCCTCAGAGAAACATAGACCACCCATTGAAAACACAGAGATTAAGTTATTAAGTTATAACGTATGTGCATTTCATTATAATACACAGTGGGATGAAAGTAAGGATGAAAGAAAAGACTCGGTATATAATTATATAAAAAAGCTCAACCCCTCAATCATATCCTTTCAAGACTATGCCTCACAAAGGGGTAAGGATTCATTTCACAATAGATTGGTAAATACATTAGGCTACAAATACTACTATACACCAAGATATAATAAGTATAATATCTCTGGCAATATCATCTATTCCAAATATCCAATCATTCAATCAGGAGTTCTTTTCCCAACCAAAGATGAAAGCTATTCCTATATATATTCCGACATTGAAATTAACCAGCAAACAAAAATTAGAGTAATTAACCTACATCTTGCATCCTATCAACTACAAGACCAAGATAAAGAAGTCTTTTCAAAACTCAAAGAAGGATCAATTGACTCTAAGATGAAAGAAAAAACCAAACCAATACTTCAAAAACTTATTTGGGCAAATTCAAAAAGAAGCTATGAAGTAGAAGAATTGGAACCCGTTATCAATAAATCAAACCTACCTACAATTGTTATGGGAGATTTCAACGACACCCCATTTTCCTATACTTACAAACAATTATCAAAAAAACTAAGCGACGCTTTTGTTGCTAAGGGACAAGGATTTGGAACAACATATAATGGAGATGTTCCAGCATATAGGATAGATTATATTCTCTATGACAAAGATGTTTTTAAGGTTAGAAGCTTTGAAAGAGAAAAACTAGACTACTCAGACCATTATCCAATCTCAACCGTCCTAAGCCTAAATCCTCAAAAGAAATAAAAAGAAATGCCAACCAAAAAAGAAAGGTATCAATTCTTTATCGAATATTTCAAAAAGGAAATGCCTAAACCTGAAACAGAGCTTAACTACGATAATCCCTTTCAATTACTTGTTGCAGTCATCCTTTCAGCACAATGCACCGACAAAAGAGTAAATATGGTTACCCCAAAACTCTTTGAGAAATTCCCAAGCCCAGAACAATTATCCAATTCCACAGAAGAAGAAGTCTATCAGATAATAAGATCCGTCACATACCCAAACAGCAAATCAAAGAACCTAGTTTCAATGGCAAAGAAACTAGTTGAGAAATTCAATTCAGAGATACCACCAAACGCAGATAAGCTACAAGAACTTGATGGAGTAGGACGTAAGACAGCAAATGTTGTAACCTCCGTTCTTTTCAACCAGCCCAATATGCCAGTTGACACCCACGTCTTCAGAGTATCCTCAAGAATAGGACTAACCACCAATGCCAAAACCCCACTTGAAGCAGAAAAACAACTAACCAAACACTTCCCCAAAGACATAATCCCAATTGCCCACCACTGGCTAATCCTCCATGGAAGATATATTTGCATAGCAAGAAAACCAAAATGCCACCAATGCGGACTAACAACAATCTGCAAGTATTATGAGGGGTTAGAAAAGCAGAAAGATAAGATTTAATTATTGTCTATTCTTTTTGAAGTTTTCAGCTTGTTCAAATATCTCAACATACACTTCATCCCTTTCAACAGGAGGATAACCGAACTCATCAAGCAAAAGAATTAAACCAACCTTCAAAGCTGATTTTATATCATCTCTTATATTC
>JAGNRX010000035.1 GCA_017988355.1 Bacteroidales bacterium
GTTCTATCCATCTCCAGAGTTCAAACGCTCACTTGCAAAAACAGGATTTGCAGAAGCTAATTTGGAGATAAAGGGTCTTCAGTAGTTTAGGGTTTAGCGTTTATTGTTAAACGTTTATTGTCTTGAACTTTGATTTATCTGATTAAGAGATTACCATGATTGTTGTTTACTTTCATAGTCTATCATTTAATCATTTGAATCACAGTTCAAGACTTTTTTTTGTCTGGTCTTTTGTCTGAATCAGGATTTACAGGATTTGAGGATTTTCTTGATTGCTAATTATGAAGTAAACATCCTACTAATCCTTTAATCCTGTAAATCCTGATTCTGACAAAATAATCCTGATTCTGATAATTCCCTTCTTTTCATGTTAATAACCTTTGTATTGTGTTTTTTGTAACTTTTCTTGTTTTGTTGCGTTATATAGGGAAAATGGGTTTTTTTGGAAGAAAAAGTAAGAAAGTTACTAACAAATGGGTTTTTTTGGTTTTTTTGTTGTAATTTTGAACCTTGAATAGAAATTGGAATATTATGTCGTCACTAATTGGTATAGAAAATTGTAAGATGGATGCTACAGGGAGGTTTAAACTTCCGGTGGCTCTCAAGAAGCAATTGCCTCTTTCTGATGATTTAAGGTTTGTTGTCCGATTGTCAATTTATAACAGGTGTTTAGAATTATTTACTTACGATTCCTTCCAAAATGAGGTTGCTGACCTAAAGAGCAAATTAAACCTCTACGACCCTAAGGCTAAAAGGCTTTTCAGAAAATTAACTGAATCAAACATCGTTGAATTGGACTCCTCAGACCGATTCCTTATTCCTAAAGAACAGAGAGTTCTTGCTAATATTGATAAAGATATTATGCTTGTCAGTTCGGCTACTTGCATGGAAATTTGGGATGCTTCTATTTATAGTTCAATTGATAACGATGGATTTGATTATGTTAAAGCTGCAGAAGAATTACTTAAAGACTGAGTATCATAATCCTGTGATGCTTTCAGAGTGTTTGGATGGTCTTAGGATTGATCCAAAAGGGCATTATGTGGATGTTACCTTTGGTGGTGGCGGTCATTCTCGTGCCATTTTAGATAGGCTTGATGAGGATGGTTTACTCTTTGGTTTTGACCAAGATAAGGATGCAAGAAGGAATATTATTGATGACCCAAGATTTATCTTTATCGATGATAATTTCTCTAATATTAAGGATTGTCTTCGTCTTTTTCGTGAGTTCGAGGTTGATGGCATTTTGGCTGACCTTGGCATTTCTTCATACCAAATCGATACTCCAGAGAGGGGTTTTTCTACTCGTTTCGATGCTCCATTAGACCTTAGGATGAACGTTAAGGATGGCATTTCGGCTAAGGATGTTTTGGCTTCTTACGACATTATGGAGCTTAAGCGTGTCTTTAAGGATTATGGAGAGCTGATTAATGCTTATCATATTGCTAAGAGGATTGCTGATAATCAACTTATTTCTCCTATAAATACTACTTTCGAGCTTAAGGATTTGCTTGCTTCTCTTGCCATTAAGGGTCAGGAGAATAAGTTCTATGCTATGGTCTTTCAGGCTCTTAGGATTGAGGTTAATGATGAGCTTGGGACTTTAAAGAAGATGCTTTCTCAGAGTTGTGATTTGCTCAAGAAAGACGGTCGCCTTGTTGTTATGAGCTATCATTCTTTGGAGGATAGGCTTGTGAAGAATTTTATGAAGACTGGGAATTTTGAGGCTAAGGTTGAGAAGGATTTCTACGGCAACTTGATTTCGCCTATGGAGATGATTACTAAGAAGCCTGTCTTGGCTAAGGAGGAAGAGGTCTTTGAAAACCCTCGTTCAAGGAGTGCTAAACTTAGAATTGCAAGAAAGAAATGAAGAAACCAAATATAAAGGCTAAGAGTTTTATTGATGGCTCTTTCTTGGTTAGGAAGGGTTTCTTGGGCTGGTTGCCTCTGATTTTGATTGGGGTGGTTTTGATAATTGTTTATATTACAAATAGATATAATATTGAAAAGACGGTTAGGGAGATTGATAAGCTTGAGACTGAGGTTAGTTATTTGCAGAAGAAGTATGCAGGTCAAAAGGGGGTTTATCAGAAACTAACTCAGATGTTGGAATTGGAAAGGGTTTTGAAGGATAGGGGAATAAAGGTGAGTAAGGAAGAACAGAAACAGGTTATCTTAATTGAAAAACAAGAAGATAAGGATAAGAAAGAGGGTGATACTAAGGATATTCATAATTTAAATAATAAGAAATAGCAATGCAAGACGACAAGAGAACTATTATGTTTAGGTTTTTTTGGGTGTATCTGATTATATTAGTCGGGTTCGTCTTTGTTATTGGTAAAATCGTTTACATTCAAACGGTTGAGGGTGCATTTTGGAAGAAACTCTCGCAAGATAGATATGAGGAGATGCGTCCTGTTCAGGCAAAGAGGGGTAGTATTTATAGTGTTGATGCTGACAATGGGGAGCTTCTTATGCTTGCAACTGATGTTCCTAAGTATGATGTTTATATCGACCTTGGCTTTACCTATTTGTTTGATAAGAAAATAAAAGAAAAGACAAGGCAGAGGGTGATTGCTGACGATGTATATAAGAGAGATATTGCTCCTCTTTGCGATAGTTTGTCTCGTGTTTTTGCTGGCTATGAAAATGGAAAGACTAAGTCGGAGTATATGGCTTATTTTTCAAAGTTTAGGAAAATGGACAAGGGCAATAGATTTGTCTTGGTTCAAAAAGATATTACACTTGAACAGTGGGAGAGGGTTAGGAAGTTTCCGCTTATTTCAACTGAAAAGGTGAGAACGAGTAGAGAGACTGGTAAGATTATTCATTCTGGTAAGTTCTACCTTACTCATTATATTAATGTTGTTGAAAGAAATGTTAGATATTATCCATACTATCCAATGGCAAGAAGGACTATTGGGGTGCCTCTTCATGGTTGCGACACTTGTTATGATGGTATTGATGGTTTCTATTCTTCTTTTTTGGCTGGTGAATCGGGCATGAGGAAGGAGAGGAAGATTAACCCAGGCATTTGGATACCAGTTGATGATGATGAGCAAATTAAGGCAATTGATGGACAAGATATAGTAACTACAATAGATGTTAGACTTCAAGAATTGGCTGAAAATAGTTTGAGAAAGTGTTTAGATTCAAATGATGCTCAAAGTGGATGTGTTATCCTTATGGAGGTTAAGACAGGTTATGTGCGTGCAATTGCTTCTCTTCAAAAGACAAAAGATGGTCTTTATGCAGAACAAACTAATATTGCAGTAAGCAGTTATTTTGAACCAGGCTCTACCTTTAAGGCTATCTCTGCTATGGTTTACTTAGATAAGGGATTAATCGATACCTCTTCAATGGTGCCTACTTTTGCTAAGCAATTCCCTGGTGCAAAGACTATGATTAGGGATGTTGGTAAGATAAATCATGGAATGGTGAGTTTTGCAAGAGCTATGGAGATGTCCTCAAATGTTGGGGTTTCTCAGGTGGTTTATGATAATTATATTTCTAAGAAAAAGAGTAGGGACTTTCAAAAAGACTTAAAAGATTATTTCTACTTCGATAAGCTAAATATGGACATTAAGATTGCAGAGCCTAAGCCTTATATTAATGAAAAGGGAGTTTCTGTGGATGATATCCTTAGGCTTAGCTTTGGTTATGTTTCGGTTATGACGCCTATGCAACTCCTTACTTTCTATAATGGGATTGCAAATAATGGTAAGATGGTTAAGCCGATGTTCGTTAGCCATATTGTTAAGGATGGTGAGATTGTTAAGACATTTGAGCCAGTTGTGATTAAGGAAAAGATGTGTAAGAAAGAAACCCTACTTAAGTTGCAAGATGTTTTGAAGAATGTGGTTGAGAAGGGTACGGGTAAGAGATTATCTAAGACAGGATATGGGATTGCTGGAAAGACAGGGACGGCTGAGATAGGTTATAGCAAGAGAGGGATAGTTGCTCTACAACATAGGGCTTCATTTGCTGGCTATTTCCCAACCGAAAACCCTCAGTATTCTTGTATTGTTGTGGTTTCAGAGCCTCAGAAAAATGCAACCCATGGTGGTGACCTTGCAGCACCAGTCTTTAGAGATCTTTCAGATAGAGTAGTTGGAACAAGACTAACCTATCATCAAGTGGCTCCAACCTTAGAGAAACAAATGCCTACAACAACTAAGGGCAATCAAGAAAGTTATAATAAATTCTGTACTAATATTGGCTTAAACCCAAATAAGGCAATTGCTACAAATACTAAAAAAACTACTACAGCAAATTCTAATCTTGTGGCTGATGTTATGGGGATGAGCATTCGTGATGCAATTTACATATTAGAGAAACAAGGGCTTAGAGTAAGTTTTGAGGGTAAGGGAAAGGTAGTTTCTCAGTCCTTAGACAAAGGAACAAGATTTAAGAAAGGTAGTAATATATATTTGAAACTTAATTAAGGAAAAATAGGATGCAAGAATATAAAGAAATATATAAGCTAATTAGAAACCAAGAGATAAAGGGTGTTTGCTTTGATTCAAGAGAGGTTAGAGAGGGTTATCTCTATGTAGCTCAAAAGGGAACAAAGGTAGATGGTCATGATTTTATTGAGTCCTCGATTCTCTCTGGTGCAAAGTTTATTCTTTGTGAGTTCATCCCTAAGGAGATTGAAGAAAATAAGAGTTTGACAGAGGGTATTCGTTTCTTTGTGGTTAAGGATAGTAGTGAGGCTTTAGGATATATTGCTTCTTGTTTTTATGATAATCCATCAAAGAAATTGAAAGTTATTGGCATAACAGGAACCAATGGTAAGACTACAACGGTTACTCTCTTGCATAATCTATTTATCAGCTTAGGATTTAAAACAGGGCTTATCTCAACAATAGTTAATAAGATAAATAATGTTGAAATTCCATCTACTCACACAACTCCAAATGCTATTGAGTTAAATGATTTGTTTTCTCAGATGGTTGATTGTGGTTGTGAATATGTTTTTATGGAGGTTTCCTCTCATGCAATTGTTCAGAAAAGGATTGCAGGGGTTGAGTTCTCTGGTGGCATATTCTCAAACATAACACATGATCACTTAGATTTTCATAAGACATTTTCAGAATATATTAAGGCTAAGAAGGGCTTTTTCGACACTTTGCCTAAGACTGCATTTGCACTAACTAATCTTGATGATAGCAATGGTGAGGTAATGCTTCAAAACACTAAGGCAAAGAAATACTCCTATAGTTTAAAGACTATGGCAGACTTCCATGCTCTTATTCTTGAAAACAGCTTTGAGGGGCAACTTCTAACAATTGAAAACACTGAGCTTTGGACTAAGCTAATTGGTAGGTTTAATGCTTATAATATTCTTGTAATTTATTCAACTGCAATGCTATTAGGACTAACTAAGGATGAAACTCTAAGGGCTATTTCTCAGCTTGATTCGGCAGAGGGTAGGTTTGACTGCATTTCAACGTCCAAACAAACAAAGGCTATTATTGATTATGCTCACACTCCTGATGCTTTGACAAATGTGATAAAGACAATAAATCAAATCAGAGAGGGTCAGGGTAAGCTAATAACTGTTGTTGGTTGTGGTGGTGATAGGGATAAGACAAAGAGACCAATTATGGCTAAGATTGCAGCTGAGGGTTCTGATATACTAATCCTTACGAGTGATAATCCAAGGACAGAAGATGCTGATAGAATTATTGAAGATATGAAAGAGGGTTTAGATATTATAAGTTCTAAGAATACATTTTCAATAACTAATAGGCACGATGCAATTAAGATGGCTTGTATGATTGGAAAGAGTGAAGATATTATTCTTGTGGCTGGTAAGGGTCATGAGAAATACCAAGAAATTAATGGAATTAAACATCATTTTGATGATAAAGAAGAAATACTAAAATATTAAAGATTATGTTATACCACTTATTTACATGGCTTGATGTTGAGTTTGGGTTGCCAGGAGCAGGAGTTTTTAACTATATCTCTTTCCGTGCAGCCTTAGCGGTTATTACATCTTTATTTATTACAATAGTTTATGGCAAGAGAGTTATTAATTTTCTTCGCCGTAAGCAAATAGGGGAGTCTGTTCGTGAGCTTGGACTTGATGGTCAAAAAGAAAAAGAAGGCACTCCAACTATGGGTGGATTGATTATTCTTGCTGCAATTGTTATCCCTACCCTCCTTTTTGCAAGATTAGACAATATCTATATTCAAATAATGCTACTAACCACCATTTGGCTTGGGTTTATTGGGTTTTTAGATGACTATATCAAGGTCTTTAAACATGATAAGAAGGGGCTTAAAGGCAAGTTTAAGATTATAGGTCAGGTTGTTTTGGGAATTGTTGTTGGGGCTCTAATCTATTTTCACCCAGGCATTGCTATTAAAGAAAAGGTAGAGGTTGAACACTATACTCGTACTCACAACATTCAAAGTGAAACAAAGTATGAAAAGGCTAAGATTGAGTTCTCGAAAAAAGCTAAGCAATCAACCAAGACTACTATTCCTTTTATGAAAAATAATGAGTTTGAATACTCTTCACTAGTTAAATGGATTGGTAAGGATTATAAGAAATGGGCTTGGATTATATTTATTCCTATTGTAATTTTTATTATTACTGCTGTTTCAAATGGTGCTAATCTTACGGATGGAATCGATGGTCTAGCCACAGGGGTCTCGGCAATTGTGGGTTCAACCCTCGGCATTCTCGCCTGGATATCGGGTAATATTATCTTTGCCAACTATCTCAACATAATGTTTATTCCAAATGCAGGAGAGCTGACAATCTTTATATCCGCCTTTGTGGGTGCAACGGTTGGCTTCCTTTGGTATAATACTTATCCTGCTCAAATCTTTATGGGTGACACTGGTTCATTGGCTCTTGGTGGCATTATTGCTGTTATTGCAGTCTTGATAAGAAAAGAACTACTTATTCCTATCCTTTGTGGGGTCTTCTTTGCAGAAAGTCTTTCAGTGGTTATTCAGGTTGGATATTTTAAATTTACAAAGAAAAAATTAGGTGAGGGTAAGCGCTTCTTCCTTATGGCACCTCTTCATCATCATTATCAGAAAAAAGGATATGCAGAACCTAAAATTGTTATGAGGTTTCTAATTATCAGCATTATACTGGCAGTCGTTTCAATCATAACTCTTAAACTTAGATAACAATGAACATAGAACTATTAGCAAAACAAGGAGCAAAGAAAGTATATACTAATCTTGCTGGCAGAACTTACGATGAGATTTTATTCAAGAGAAAGGATCTATATAATATGTTTGCTCTTAATAAAGAGGAGAAATATAAGAGTGAGTTGGTTGCAACAATTAAGGGAGTTAATTATGTGAATGATGCTTTCTCAACCAATAATAATATTACTTGGTTTACTATGGAGCAGATAGGAAGTAAGATTATTTGGATTGTGAGCAATGATTTAGAAGCAAAGGACTATGCAAGCCTAATGAGTGTTTGTGAGCAGAAAGTTTCGGTTCTTATTGTCTTTGGAGAAAATACTAATATGCTGAAATCTACATTCAAAGATATTATTCCAACTATCCTGCCAGTGAATGATATGAATGATGCTGTGCTTTTGGCAAGTGCTGTGGCAGAGGGTGGTGATGTTGTTTTGTATTCCCCTGCAAATGGTGAAAGAGAAGATATTGAGAAAAGAGGATTGGGGTTTTCTAGTTCGGTAAATAATTTATAGTTTAGATAGTTTATAGTTTAGGGTTTATAGTTAGATAATTTATAATGGCAAAGAAGATTAAAAAGTTTAAGTTTAGGATTAAGGGCGACAAAATCATTTGGATGGTCTTCCTCTTACTTATTGCTATATCTTGCTTAGAGGTTTATAGTACTATTGGAAAGACTGTTTATGAAAAACAAGGAGGCACCCCTATGGGAATGTTCTCTAAGCACCTTTTCATCCTATTCTTAGGAACTTGCGTTATGTATGCTGTTCACCATATTAAATATACTTATTTCTCAAGGTTTGCTAAGATGGGGATTATTATCTCCTTTGCTCTTCTTTCTGTTACCCTCTTACTTGGTTCTTTGGGTGGTAAGTCTGCTGCTCGTTGGGTTTTGATTCCACTGATTGGTCAGTTCCAACCCTCAGAGATTGTTAAGATTATTCTAATTGTTTATGTTGCAAGGGTGCTTGCCCTCTACCAAGACAAGATTAAATCTTTGGATGTGTTTAAAAAGCTAATGATGGTTATTGGTGGAATTTGTATTTTGATTTTCCCTGAAAACTTTTCAACTGCTGCAATTCTATTTGGGATTTGTTTTCTTATGATGTTTATTGGTAGGATTAATCTTAAATACTTAGGTTTGATTGTTCTTGTTGGAGTTATTGGCATTGTTTCAATCTTTTCTGTGCTTCAAAGTAAACCTGACTTGCTTTCTCGTGGTGGAACATGGGTTAATAGGATTGAAGAGTTTAGAAATCCAGATAAGACTGCTATAACTCAATCTAACCAAGCACAGATGGCTATTGCTACGGGTGGTTTCTTTGGAAAGTTTGTGGGAAATACAACTCAGGCAAGGTTTTTGAGTGAGAGCCATAATGACTTTATATTTGCAATAATCATTGAAGAGGGAGGTGTGATATTAGGTTTGGTTATTATTATCCTTTACCTTATCCTCCTTTATAGGGGTATTCAAGTGGCAAGACGTTCAAAGGGTTATTTTGGTGCCTTTTGTGCTATTGGACTTACGATTATGATTGTTTTCCAAGCCTTAATAAATATGTTTGTTGCAACAGGTATTACGCCTGTGACTGGTCAAACTCTTCCTTTTATTAGCTATGGTGGTACTTCTTTCTTATTTAGTTGTATTGCCTTAGGGATTGTTTTAAGCATTAGTGCAGAAGCAAATAAAGACCAAGAAAAGGCATCTCTTGAACAAGATATTATTGAAGAGGATAGTCCTGAGAGTGATAGTGAGAGCGAAACTCAAGAGGCTGTTAATTAATTAAAAACACAAGAATATGAAAGTAATAATTAGTGGTGGAGGAACAGGAGGGCATATATTCCCAGCTGTGGCAATTGCAAACGCTATTAAGAAAAAATATAGCGATTGTGATATTCTTTTTATTGGAGCAAAGAATAGGATGGAGATGGAGAAGGTGCCTCAGGCTGGTTATAAGATTGAGGGGTTGTGGATTAGTGGTTTGCAAAGACGCCTTACTTTAAAGAATGTCAGTTTTCCGTTTAAGGTTGTTTCAAGCATTATTAAAGCTTTTATGTTGATTCAGAGATTTAAACCAGATATAGTTATTGGTGTTGGGGGTTTTGCCTCGGGTCCTACTCTAAGAGCTGCAACAACGCTTGGTTATCCTACCCTAATTCAAGAACAAAATTCTTATCCTGGCATTACTAATAAACTACTTGCTAAGAAGGTTGATAAGATATGTGTTGCATACGACAAAATGAATAGGTGGTTTGATGAGAAGAAGATATGCTTTACTGGAAATCCTGTTAGGCAAAACATTGTTGATATTGAAAACAAAAGAGAAGCAGCTGCAATCCATTTTGAATTAGAACAAACCAAGAGAACTGTTTTAGTTGTTGGTGGTAGCTTAGGTGCTAGAACTATAAATGAAAGTATTGCAAAAGGTTTAAGGTTCTTTGTGGAAAATGATATTCAACTTATTTGGCAAACAGGTAAGAACTATTTTGATAAGGCTAAGCAAGAGGCTTCTGGGTTTAATTCAAATAATATTAAAGTCTATGATTTTATTTATGAAATGGATTTAGCTTATAGTATGGCTGATGTTATTGTTTCAAGAG
>JAGNRX010000205.1 GCA_017988355.1 Bacteroidales bacterium
CACAAATGGAAAACAATGGTTACTGGTCATCAACTATCAACGGATCACGTTGGTATGGTAATGACATTCAAACCCTTGAAGAATACACCGCTTCAGTTAATGCAATAACAAAAGCTGATCTTAAAGTTTTAGCTAGCAAATATCTTGGACATACAGAATATGTAAGAGCTAGTTTAAGACCTGAATCAATGCAACCTGCAAAATAAGAGAAATTAATTAATAAAATTTCTTTCTTAAGAGGTAGTCCCAATTGCGGGATTACCTCTTTTTTCATTAGACCTAATCATAAGCCAAAATGAATCTTTGATCCACGAAATCCTTTCTTTGATTCAGCAAATCCTTTCACTGATCTACCGAATTAGTTCTTTGATTCAGTAAATTGTTTCAGTGATTCATTTTGTTTTCTTATTGCTTAATCATTTTTCTCTATAAATAAATTGATATAAGTTTGCTTTGTTGGAAATTTGTTTATACTTTTGCCGAGTTAATTGATAAGTTTAAATACTAATATCAAATAATTACAATAATATTAACCAAAAAACAAAACAATGAAAAGTAGATTATTCTTAGTAATAGCACTTTGTTTATCTGTTATTACGACAGGTTTTTCTCAAATAGGCTTAGGCGGCTCAAAGAAAGCCCTTAACTTAAATGAGGAGATAAAATTAGATGGAAAAGTTCGCTACGGAAAACTTAAAAATGGACTTACATATTACGTTAGAGCAAATAAGAAACCAGAAAATAGAGCTGAGTTTTTTATTGCAGTCAATGCAGGGTCTGTTCTTGAAACTCCTGACCAAGTAGGTTTGGCACATTTCTCAGAACATATGGGATTCAACGGAACTAAACAATTCCCTGGAAATACTCTAATCGATAATTTGGAAAAAGAAGGTATAGTTTTTGGTCGTGAGATCAATGCTTACACAGGCTTTGACCAAACAGTATATATGGTTACTCTTCCAACCGACAAGCCAGAGCTTTTCGATATGGGGCTTAAAATCTTAGACGGCTGGGCATTTGGAATGCTAATGACCGAAACCGAAATAGATAAAGAACGTGGAGTAATTATTGAAGAGTGGCGTCTGGGACAAGGAGCTCAAGACCGCTTACGTGCAAAAACATGGCCAACAATGCTAAAAGGTTCTCTTTATGCAGAACGCCTACCAATTGGAACCTACGAAAACCTTGTAAACTTCAAACCAGAATCTATAAGATCATTCTATAAGACTTGGTATCGTCCAGAAAATATGGCAATAATTGTTGTTGGAGATTTTGATGCAGACGAAATGGAACGCAAGGTAATCGATTACTTCCAAATGAATGATGCACCTTCAACCCCTTTTTCTCGTCCTGTAATAACAATTCCTGCCAATAAGGAGCCTCTAATTGCAATTGCAACAGATAAAGAAGCAACAAGCAATTCAGTTCAATTATTCTACAAACACCCAAGCAAAGACATTATTACAATTGGAGACTTCCGTGAGCAAGAATTAGTTTACGGTCTTTTCCAACAAATGATTAATTCTCGTCTTAGTGAACTTACTGAGAAAAAAGAATGTCCATTTATGTATGCAGGAGTGGGATATGGCAGTTTCATAGCACGTCCAACTGCTGTTTATATGGGATATCTTTCAGCAAAAGAAGGAAAAACTATGGAAGCAATGGAAACTCTCCTAACAGAAAACCAGAGAGTCCTCCAACACGGTTTTCAACAAACAGAATTAGATAGAGCAAAAGAATCCCTATTACTTGCTTATGACAGAGCAGCTAAAGAAGAATCGAAAACAGAAAGCTCTCGTTTTGCATCAAGCTACGTTGACAACTTCTTAGAAAATACTCCTCAGCCAGGGGCAAGAATAGAAAACAAATACGCTAAAGAATTAATGGATGATATATCCTTAGAAGAGGTTAATCAATTAGTAGGTAAATGGATAACTGATGAGAACTTTGTTGTTAATATCACTATGCCAGAAAAAGCAGGCGTAAAGGCACCAACAGAAAAAGACGTTCTAAAATTAATTGAAAAGGTAAAGAAATCAAAAACTAAACCTTATTTAGATAATGTTAAGACAGAGCCTTTCTTGTCAAAGACCCCAAAGGCAGGGAAAGTTAAATCAAGAGTTGACAACAAAGAATTTGGCTATACAGAGCTTGTTCTTTCCAATGGAGCAAGAGTAATACTTAAACCTACAGACTTCAAAAACGATGAGATAATTCTTAACGCATGGTCAGCAGGTGGAACTTCATTATATCCAGACAATAAGATGATAAATGCAAACTATGCAGCAAATATTATTGACGGAAGTGGAATTGGCAATTATGACCACACACAACTTATGAGATTCTTGAAAGTAAAAACATTTGGAGTTGTGCCATATATCAATGACCTTGAAGAAGGATTTACAGGAAGCTCATCACCACAAGATTTTGAATATCTTCTACAATATATCTATATGTTTTTTGAAGCACCAAGAAAAGATAAAAGCGTATTAGATAAGGAAATATCTAATCTAACAACACAAATTCAAATGTTTAAGAACATGCCAGAGTTTGACTTCCAAATGCAATTTATGAAGACCATGTATCCGAATGATAAGAGAACAATCTTAATACCATCGGAAGAACAATTGAAGAAAATGAACATTGACGAAATGTATAAGATCTTCCGTGAACGTTTCTCCGATGCATCAGACTTCACCTTCACCTTTGTTGGAAACTTCGCAATTGATACTTCCATACAATTAATTGAAAAATACATTGGAGCAATTCCTTCAAAGGGAGTTAAAGAACAGTGGATGGACAGAAGTTCTGAGTTTGCAAAAGGAACAATTGACAAAACTGTTTATAAGGGAGAGGCAGAAAAAGGAATGATGGTTCTTGTTACAAACAAAGCGTTTGATTATAGCTCAAAAGAAACAATGACCACAAAAGTATTAGGAGATATTCTTGATATTAAACTAACAGAGACCATACGTGAAGAATTAGGCGGAACCTATTCTCCAATGTTTAGACTAAGCTATGAAAAATATCCTAAACCAGAAATCACACTAATGGCAATGTATGGTTGTGACCCAACTAATATTGAAAAACTAACCACAGCAACATGGCAAGTTATAGACAAAATGATGACAGAAGGGCCAACAGATATTGACTTAGCA
>JAGNRX010000206.1 GCA_017988355.1 Bacteroidales bacterium
ATTGCCTATACCTGCTTGCAAAGGGCTAAATTGATTTGCATTTGTTATTCCAGCTCCCGAGTAAGATCCTCCTTGCGGATAGGCTATATCTAATACTATTGAGCTTTCATTTAAACAGAAATCTCTCACAGGATTAAAGCTTATTGTTGGTGGAGTAGGGGTTGTGAAGGTCTTGGTTTCTCCGTATGCTGTTTGATTATCGTAAGTTACAAATCCTCTATAATCATAGGTAGTGCTTAGGTCTAAATTGTTTATTATGCTGTTGAATGTTGGGTTGTTGGATGTTTGAGTAATTGTTGACCAAATGCTTGCGGAGGCTTTTTTGTATTTGAAACCACTTGTAAGAATAGTATCAGAGCCTTGAACGTAAGAGGCATAAACAGAGACTGAGCTTGTGTTACTAAAAATTGCGGTGTCTGTATGAATAAGAGGAAGGATTAGAGGTTCTGTTCTAAAACTATCAATTGTTGAAGGGTAGTTTCTTCCAGATGAGGTAACGACATAAGGTCTGATAAGATATAATGTGTTAGGAGTAAGCTGATTTATAGTTATAGAATATGGGCTTGTGCTACCTGGAACTGAAATTGAGTCCCAATTACTATTAGATTGCTTCCTGTATTCTATCCCTTTTGAAATTATTGGTTGTGACCCTACAACGAAGGAGCTATTAATGGTTGCTGATTTATAAGTTATATTCCTTATTGAGTCTGTTCTTATTGTTGGAGGAATGATTAGTGTTGAATAAACTGAAACATCATCAATATATATATTGTATCCGTATTTAGATACTGCCTTTAAGATTATATAGTTTTCTCCAACTGCCGCTTGTCCTACATTACAATTGTAATTATACCATCCATTAGTTGCGACTGCTGGTGAAACGGATCTACTATTAGAGATAAACCCAATCTGCGTTGCTCCAACTAATGATTTTGTTGAGTTAACATATATTTCAACTCCTTCTGCAGGTTTTGAATATGATCCATTATACCTATATATCCATAGACTAACATCATAAGAAGAGTGAGCAAATGATATCTTTGGTGTTATTAAGCCTGTCCAATTATCAGCTGGTATTGAGAAACAATTATATTTTAGCATATTTCCTCCTGTGTGTGGAGAGCAAGAAGGTGATGCGCCTCCTTGAACAAGGGTAAAGTAATCTGTGTTAGATGATATATTAGTCCAACATGTTAATGGGGTTTCAAAGCCTTCAGAAAAAGGAGGCGTAAGAATTAGTCCACATTCAGTCGTAAATGTTTCTATATTAGAATAGGTTGTTCCTATGGACGAAATAGCATAGACCCTATATTCGTATATTGTGTTTTGATTTAGGTTGTTTAAGGTTAGTTGTAGGGGATTTGATGTAACGGATTGCTGGATAAAATTAGTTGCTCCAACTACCCTATATTCAAAACCCTTGGATATTATCCCAGTTCCTGAAGCTGTTCCGTTAAGAGTTGCTGATGTTGTAGTTATGCTTGTTGTGGGAAGTGCTGTTAGAGTAATTGTAGGCAAAGGGCTATTGAAATAGTTGAAGTTTAGGACAGAATCTTGACCATAAGCGATGTTTATTAAGCTCTTTCCTGTTGGGGTGTAGTTCTTTAGTTTTGAGCCAGTAAATGAAGTGACATTTTGAGAGCCAGGGAATGTTGTGCTGCTTGTGATGTTGTTTGTTGAATCACCGTAGGCAGGAATTATGAAGAAACCTCTGCTTGTTGGGTTGGTGTTTATTGTGTTAATTCTTGAGTTTAGCCATTGATTGATTAGAGTGTTATCGCCTTGAAAGACAATCATTCCTTTTGCAGGCGTATATTGATCCCATTTTTTCTTATTCCTATGTTCAAATATAAAGAACTCATTAGCACTTAGGTTTACCTTATAAGCTTTATTGCTGTCCGAAATTGCAGGCAGAGTGCATGGAGTATTATTATTAGTTAGAATGATTGGATTAAGCCAACCAAGTATTTCTCTTTCAATTGCTGATAGATAAGGAGGGGTTTTTGCTTGATTATTATAATTGCCGCTTGACATCAAATCCCACGAATCTAAAGTGATAGCTTGCCCTCCTGTTCCTGCATAGTCGGTATCGTAGAAGTCAGGTAGCCCAAGCACATGTCCCATTTCGTGACAAATTGTTCCTATTCCATCAATGTCAATAGTTGTCCTTAATTCGTTTGAACAAGAGTATTTATATGCTCTAACGCCATTGAAAAGAGGTGCCGAAGGTATTGCCCAGCTATGAGCCCATATTGCATTAGCTCCACCACCATTATGCTCTCCTCTTCCAGCATAAACAACGTGAATCATATCAGCATAACCATCTCCGTCATTATCAAAATTTGCAAAGTTTATGTTTTGACTCGCCAAAGAGCAAGCCTCTGCAACCATTTCTCTTGGTCTAATGTCATTATCGCTTGCATCATTTCCACCATAGTAGGCTTGGTTCTGGCTTAGAGTATATGGTCCAACGACAGTGAAATTAGCATTTAATGTTCCCATTGAATTGTCAAAATAATAGTCCCTAACACTTCCTGTTGCTCCATCTGCTGTATAGTTTGTTTGAGATATTTGATTAGACATCTTAGTTGCATTGCTCGGATTAAATGAAACATCTGAAAAACTCACCAAGATAACAAGGAAATTAGGCGTGCCTATTGTCGGAATATAGTTTGGTTGACTGCTTGAATATCTTTCTTCTCTAATTTTTTTGAAAACCTCTAACTGCGATGAATTATAGAAAAGTCCTTTTGAAATAGAAGAAAGAAAGAGTAGTTCTTCGCCTGACCTATACTCTGGGTCGCAGGCTAAAATATTAGATTTCTTTAGTTCTCCGTCCTCATCCTTAATAGCATAAACTATCTCTTGTCTTTGGTTTTCAAATAATGTATAACCATCCGTTGAGGTTAACCAACTAATAAATTCATCTCCGTTTAATGTATAGGTAATTGTTTTCCCGTTTTTTTGTTTCTTGGAAAAGGTTTGAGTTTTGTCTGCTGGTGAGGCAAAAGCTCCAATATTAAAAATGGTTAATAAGAAAAATACTCTTAGAGATATATTAAATGCTTTCATAATCTGCTGTTTTTAAGTCCAAAATATTAATTTGAACTCGCAAAGATAATATTTTTCCACTCGG
>JAGNRX010000207.1 GCA_017988355.1 Bacteroidales bacterium
TCTTGCATAATTAGTTGTTTTTCATCCAGTTCATTTTATAATCACAATCTTTATAATTGTTGTCTATCTTAATATATGTTTTAGAAATTCTATTTTGAGCCCAGTCGATAACTGCTTTTGTTTTTGCAGCCTCAAGTGCAGAATTATAAACCTTATCATAGTCATCCTTAAGATTAATCTTATGTTTTTCAGTCTTAGCATTAACCTTAATCAATCTATAAGCTGAACTTGACTCTGTTTTGAAGAGAGTTGGGCTAATTATATCTGATTGATTGTATTTGTTAAAATCAATTTTATCTATGTTTTCCATCATCTCATTCGTATTGTCTTTAGGAAAACGAGCATTAGCAGTATAAGGATTAATTATCTTTCCTCCTGTTAGTTTTGATGGGTCATCTGAGAATTTCTTTATAGCATCTTCAAAACTAATTTCTTTATTAGTAATAAGCTTTTGTATGCTATCTAATGTTTTCTTTGTCCTATTAAGTTCTAAGGTAGAAACTTTTGGTTGAATAAGAATGTGGCGACAATTAATTTGGTCTCCTCTTCTTTCAATCATTTGTATTATATGGAATCCAAACTTTGATTCAAAAACAGGTGAAACCTCTCCTTCTCTTAGTGGAAATGCAACAGATTCAAACTCTGAAACCATAAATCCTCTTGAAAAGAAACCAAGCTCTCCTCCTTTTTTTGCTGATGCTTCATCTTCTGAGTAAAGAGTAGCAAGGGTTGAAAACTTATCTCCTTTTAAGACTCTTTCTCTATAACCATTGAGCCTATCTTTAATTATCTCCTTTTCTTCTGGAGATATTTTAGGAGTAATAACTATTTGAGAAAATTCGTACTCTTGTTCTATTGTAGGGAGACTATCCTTAGGTATATTATTATAGAAATCTGTTACCTCCTTAGGCGTTATCTTAATATTAGAAGTAATTTTACCATTAACCTCAGTAATAAGTAGATTTTCTCTAATTACTTCTTTGTAATATTCCTTTATTTCATTAATGGATTTGTTCATTTGCTTTTCCAAGTTCTCTCTTGAACCCGCAGAATGCATCATATAATTAATACGATTATCCATTTCTCTATCTATTTGGGCATCTGTTATTGAAATTGAATCAATCTCAGACTGATGAAGCATTAGTTTATTGATAAGAAGGCTTTCAAATATGTCGCATTTAACGTTAAAAGGCTCTTCAATTATTCCACTATTTTGTTTTTGTTGGAGATAGGTTGTTTCAAGTTCTGATTGCTTAATCATGTTCTTTCCCACAACAGCAATAACTTTATCTAATACATTTGTTTGAGCAAAAAGGTTGGTTGCAAGTAAACAAACTAGACCGATAAGGATAATTTTCTTCATTAAATAAAAATTAATTGATTATGGAATTGAAAACGTCATCATATACCTTATAAGTATAATCTTCTCGTAATTTCTTTATCCACTCTGATTCTAAATATTCCTGATAGTCTGAAGTTGCAATCCCTTTTGCCTCTTCAAGTATTTTTTGTGTTGGAGGAAGAATTGCGTGGGTAATTACAATATATTTCTTTTTGTCATTATCAACTTCAATTATATCACTAACACCTTTCTTCCAAGAGGTTTTGTCAACTATCTTATTATCTCTTTTTTCAAACTTATCCCATTTATAGTCAAAATACTTTGAAGTATCTTCTTTAACCTTAAACTGCTTTGCTAAAAGAGCTTTAATTTCTTCGTTTGATTTGTTTTTCTTAAATCCTTTTTCAATAACTTTCTTAGCCTTCACGATATCAATATCCTTAGCAATGCTAAATATAGTTGCATCAGCTCTTTCCTTCCAGTTATATTTTGAATTATTATTTGCAAAAAACTTGCTTAAACCAACGCTATCAACAATCGATTTATTCCAAATATACTTGTCAGTAATTGTGAAAATAAGTATTCCATCTCTAAACTCATCAACAGTTGTTTTAAGTTCAGGATGCTTTTTCTCTAGTCTTTCATCTGCATAGGCAAGAACCTTCTCATTTGCAATCTTAATATAAAGATTATGAACGTAAGTAGGAATGTATTCAGGAGTTTGTTCTTGTTGAATGTCTTCAATTTCTTCTGCCAAATCTTTTTGAGTAAATGAATAATCTCCAATAGAGAAAATAACTTCCCTTCCTATAAATGTTTCTGGAACTTCCCATTTTGCAGTAAAAATAGAATCTGTAACTATTCCACTAACAGCAGCTATTTTTGTAATATCTTCTTTGAAATTATACTCTTGTTTACTTTTCTTGATAAACTCTTCTATTGTCCTATAGCTTCTAACATCCCTTGAAATACGTTGCTCGATATCCTTACGTTGCTCCTCTAAGCCTTTTACAGGAACTAAGATCATAGGCTTAATAATATGCCAACCATATCTTGTTTCAAAAGGTTTTGAATATTCTTTAATAGGAGTTTGAATAATCATATCAGTGTATTCAACTGGCATATTAACAATTCTTTGAGCAGAAAGCACGCCTTGAGTTCTTGCAGAATATTTGTCGTCAGAATACTTAGCAACAATTGAATCAAATGGAATATTGTTTTGAATATCAGCATAAGCTCTATCAATAATATCCTTACACTGCTCAACACTTTCATGACTATCAAAATTAACCCAAATATGAGCAATTGTAGCTGTTGAGAAAGGTGCTGGCTTGCGATCAGTTAGTTTAATTATATGATAACCTCTTTGTGAACGTATAGGCATCGATACCTCATTAACCTTTAAGTTATAGCAAGCAGATTCAAAAGGATAAATCATACTAAATGAAGTGAAGTAGCCTAAGTCGCCTCTATTTCCTCTTGTCTTGTTTTGACCATCATTACTTAGTTGGTCTTTTGCTGATGGATCTTCTGAAAACTGAACAGCTAAGTCACCAAAGTTCTCCCCTTTTACTATTCTTTTTCTAATGTCTAATGCCTTATTATAAGCCTCTAAGGTGTCTTTCGGAGTAGCATTAGTAGGAATCATAATTAGAATATGAGAAGCTCTAATGATTTCTTTTGTACGCTCATAAGCCTCTTTAACCAATTCCTCAGTAACGGTTTTGTCGTTTAAATATGGTTCAATTAACTGTTTTCTATAAGTATTAACCTCTTGAACATAAGAAGGC
>JAGNRX010000036.1 GCA_017988355.1 Bacteroidales bacterium
ATAGAACCGTTATTGAAACTTTAGGAAATGCAATGTTTAAAGTTGAGTTAGAAAATGGACACGTAATAATTTCACATATTTCTGGAAAGATGAGAATGCATTATATTAAAATTTTACCAGGTGATAAAGTGCAAGTTGAAATGTCTCCTTACGACTTAACTAAGGGAAGAATAACATATAGACACAAATAAGATTAATATAATATATAAACATTTTACCGACCATGAAAGTCAGAACATCAGTAAAGAAAAGATCTCCAGAGTGCATAATTGTACGAAGAAAAGGGGTTGTTTACGTTATTAACAAGAAGAATCCTAGATTTAAACAAAGACAAGGGTAAATAATTAAATTTAACAATAAAAAAAGTTTATGGCAAGAATTGCAGGTATAGACTTACCAAAAAACAAAAGAGGAGTAATAGGCTTGACTTATATCTATGGTATAGGAAGAAGTTTATCATCTAAAATTTTATCTAAAGCTGGAATAAGCGAAGATAAGAAGGTAAGTGAATGGACTGATGATGAACAAAATGCTATTCGTACAATTATCGGTGACGAATTTAAGGTTGAGGGTACATTACGTTCTGAAGTTCAGATGAACATTAAACGTTTGATGGATATCGGTTGTTACCGAGGAATTCGTCATCGTATTGGATTACCACTTCGTGGACAAAGCACAAAAAACAATGCTCGTACACGTAAGGGCAAAAAGAAAACAGTTGCAAACAAGAAAAAAGCAACTAAGTAATAATTAATTACTAGCAGATGCGGATTACCTTTAAATTTTATTTTGGAGCGTCTGTATTTATAAATTAAATAAAGGAGATTAAAGGAACATTATGGCAAAAAGTTCTAAACCAACGAAAAAGAGAGTAGTAAAAGTTGAACCACAAGGAAAAGCGTTCATTTTTGCTTCATTTAACAATTGTATAGTTTCGTTGACAAATAATGCGGGACAAGTGATATCATGGTCATCAGCAGGTAAAATGGGTTTTAGAGGATCTAAGAAAAACACACCATACGCTTCTCAAATGGCAGCAGAAGATTGCGCAAAAGCAGCTTTCGACTACGGTCTAAGAAAAGTAAAGGTTTTTGTTAAAGGCCCTGGTGCTGGACGTGAGTCTGCAATCAGAGCAATTAACACTTGTGGAATTGAAGTTATGGAAATAATGGATGTTACACCTGTACCTCATAATGGGTGTCGTCCTCCAAAAAGAAGGCGTGTATAGTTATTTATTATTTGATTAAAGAGAAAAAATAGTTATGGCAAGATATACCGGTCCAAAAAGTAGAATAGCAAGAAGATTTAAAGAACCAATATTTGGTGCTGATAAAGTTCTTGACAGAAAAAATTATCGTCCAGGTCAACATGGACAAAGCAAGCGTAGAGCTAAGCAATCAGAATACGGAATACAATTAATGGAAAAGCAAAAAGCTAAATATACTTATGGTATGTTAGAAAGACAATTCCGTAATGTTTTCGAAAAAGCTTCTCGTAAGGGAGGTGTTACTGGTGTTGTATTACTACAGCTAATCGAATCACGTCTTGATAATGTTGTATTCCGTTTAGGATTTGCAAAAACAAGAAATCAAGCACGTCAATTAGTTTCACATCGTCATATAATAGTTAATGGAGAGTTGGTAAACATCCCTTCATATATGCTAAAACCAGGTGATGTTGTAGGAGTACGTGAACGTTCAAAATCATTAGAAATCATTACTGATTCACTAGAAGGAAAAGTAAACAGTTTTTCATGGTTAGACCTTGATCGCCCAGCAATGAGCGGTAGGTTTATGAGCTATCCAGAACGTTCTGATATTCCAGAAAATATCAATGAACAATTAATCGTTGAATTATATTCTAAGTAAGATTTAAAAAAATATAAAATGGCCATATTAGCTTTTCAGCAACCTGACAAGGTTATAATGATAGAGTCGGATGATTTTTACGGAAAATTTGAATTTCGTCCGCTTGAACCTGGCTATGGAATGACAATAGGCAATGCATTACGTCGCATATTGTTATCTTCCCTAGAAGGATTTGCAATTACCTCTGTTCGTATAGAAGGTGTTGAGCATGAATTTGCAACAATACCAGGGGTTATTGAAGATATGACAGAAATCATCTTAAACCTTAAACAACTCCGTTTCAAACGTCAAATTGAAGACGAAGAAAGCGAAACAGTTAGTTTTACTTTTACAGGAAAGAATGTATTCAAATCTGGTGATATCAATAAACATTTGAATAATTTTCAAGTAATAAACACCGATATTGAAATATGTCATCTAGAACCTAATGTTAACTTGACTATCGAACTCAATATTGAAAAAGGAAGAGGATACGTTCCGTCTGAAGAGAATAAAACGCCAAACGATATTATTAATACTATATCAATTGATTCAATTCACACTCCGATAAAGAACGTTAAGTTTGAAGTAGATGACTTCCGTGTTGAACAAAAGACCGACTATGAGAAACTAATTATAGAATTATCAACAGACGGTTCAATTTCACCAAAAGATGCATTAACAGAAGCTGCTTCAATCCTAATTCAACACTTTATGTTATTCTCAGATGAGAAGATTTCAGTTCAAGCAGACGTTAAGCCTTTAACAGAGGAATTTGACGAAACCACATTACATGTTCGTCAAGTTTTAAAAACTAAACTAACTGATTTGGATTTATCTGTAAGAGCATTAAATTGTTTGAAATCTGCAGAAGTAGAGACATTGGGAGAATTGGTATCATACAACAAAGCAGACTTACTGAAGTTCCGTAACTTTGGTAGGAAATCACTAACAGAATTAGAGAACCTTGTTAAGACAAAGGGACTTGAATTCGGAATGAGTATTGCGAAATATAAATTAGAAAAAGAATAAGAGAAATGAGACACGGTTGCAAAATAAATCATCTATCAAGAACGAAATCACATAGAGACGCAATGTTGTCAAATATGGCTTCTTCATTGATATTGCATAAAAGAATAGAAACTACATTAGCAAAAGCGAGAGCCTTAAGAACATATGTAGAACCATTAATCACAAAATCAAAAACCGATTCAACTAACGAACGTAGAGTTGTGTTTAGTTATCTTCAAAATAAAGAAGCAGTTACTGAACTTTTCAGAGAAATATCTCAAAAAGTTGCAACAAGAAACGGTGGATACACAAGAATTTTGAAGACAGGACGTCGTCTTGGAGATGGAGCTGAAATGGTAATGATGGAGTTAGTTGATTATAATGAAAACTTATTAAAAGAAACTAAAGCACCACAAGCAAAAACAACACGTAGAGGCAGAACTAAAAAATCAGATGTTGTCGAAACAAAAGCAGAAGCAGTTGTTGAACAATTAGAAGAAACTCCAACTAACGAAGAAAAAGTTGAAGAAGTAATAGACTCAATAGAAGAAAAAGCAGAGTAATATTTGCTTTTACAAAACAATAGAAAGTCGCCCTATTAATTTAGAGCGACTTTTTTGTTTAATAAAACAAGAATTTGTAATATCCTAATCAAATACAAATCTATTTATTAGGAAATTAAACTCATATAGTAGATATTCTTGGCTAGGGAGTAGATCTTTTTGTCTTAAGAGTTAACTCCCTGTATATTTTTAGTTAACTCCCCAGCCAAGCCTATTTGATAAATGGAAATTTTCGTTTAAAAAATGTAAGTTTGATTTAATCAATTGACATAAAATCAATTGATTAAGATTGCTAAATATTTGAAGAAAACTTGCATAGTTGGATGGAATGTTTTTCTTCCCTTGATATTATGTTAAGCAAATTATGTTGATATATAAAAAACAAATTGATATTTACAGGGAATCATGTATATCCTTTGATTATGTGATAGATAGGAATGTTTTTTTTTGACATAGTATTTTTTTTGACAAAATTGTTTTTTTTTTATAATAAAAACTTGTAGAAATAAAACTTTGAGACTATCTTTGCATCCTTATATGCATATATTCTAAGTTATGGGAATAATGCGATTTAATTTAATTATTAACTAAAATAAGTTTTTATGAAACGATTATTATTTTTCTTAATGGCAATTATTTTTGCCATTACAGGTAAAGCTCAAACTCCATTGGCGGAGAATTTCTCGAGCTCTACATTTCCTCCTACAGGATGGACAAGATTGACAGGATTGGCTTCTACAGCTTTTACTGGAACAGCACCCACAACAACAACTGCTGGTTGGACAAGAGTAGCTACTGGTTATGGTATTACTAATGCTCACCCTAAACTTAATGTTTTTGGTACTACTTGTAAGTATTGGATAGTAACTCCTACTGTTGATTTAGGAACAGGGGGTAACTATACTTTAACATTTGATTTAGCACATACAGCTTATGGTTCTGCTGCAGTTGCTTCAGACACTAGAGCTGATGATAAGTTTATGGTAATTATCTCAACAGATAATGGTGCTACTTGGCAACAAACAAATACAACCATTTGGGATAATGTTGGGTCAACAAGGGTATTTAATAATATTCCTAATGTTGCTCAAAATGTCTCAATAGATTTATCCTCTTATTCAGGACAAATAAAAATTGCATTTTATGGAGAATCAACTGCTACTAACGGAGATAATGATATACATATTGGAAATGTAGTAGTAACTACATGCCCTGCACCTAATGGTTTATTAGCTAATAATATTACAACTTCTTCTGCTGATTTAACATGGAATTCAACTAATGCTAGTAATTATACTTTAGAATATAAAATGTCTTCTCAATCTGATTGGTCGTTAGCAACATCTATTCCTAATCTTTCTACAAATACATATCCACTTCAAGGACTAAATCATAGTACTTCTTACGACTTTAGGGTTAAAGCAAATTGTGTTGTTGGAGTTGATGAAAGCGTATGGAATACATCATCTTTTAATACTTCTTGTGCAACTATTACTCAATTCCCATGGGTTGAAAGTTTCGAAAATGCTTTTAATACTATTGCTGTTGCTCCAGGGAATAAACCTTCACCTTTTTGTTGGTATATTATTGACTCAATAAATACTAGTTCTTATTTTTGGAAAACTTCTTCTTCTGCTTATAATGGAAGTAAATCTATTTATTTTGAAGGATATGGCTCTGCTACGACTACGACTTCTACATATAATAACAATGATTGGTTAATATCTCCAGTTATTACTTTAACAGGAAATGAAAGATTGAATTTCTGGTCAAAGAAATCTTCTTCTTCTTATAAACCAGACTTATTGATTTATGCTATGGATGTTTCTCAAGGAGATTTAAACCCTACAGCATCAAATGCAAACTTTATTTATTTAGGAGAAGTTGATACAAATTTACTTTCTACAACTTATGCTCCATATGAATTTAATTTATCAACTTTGGTTGGAGATTATCGTTTTGCATTTGTGAGAAAGAAAAATGCTAATGGAAGTGTATATCTTGACGATGTTAAAGTAAGTGCTATTCCAACATGCTTCCCTCCAACAGAAGTTGCAATTAGTAATATTTCAACAGACCAAGCTGATTTAAACTTTACTCCAGCAAGTTCTGGAGATCCTTCCTGGTATATGATGTTAAAAGATTTGACAACCAATATAACTGATACTACTCAAATATTTACTTTTCCTCACACTTTATTAAATCTAACATCTAACACAAATTACAGTGTTTCAATAATGACAGATTGTGGTGATGGAAGTTTTTCAGATGTAACAAATTCAGTAACATTTAGAACAAATTGTATACCAGTTACTGTTCCATACTTTGAAAATTTCTCTTCATCTGTTGTTACTGAACCAACTTGTTGGACAAGAAAGGATGGATTATTGTCAGATACTTCAACCCTTATTTCATCAACAAGTGGTTGGTCTCATTCAAACACTTTAGATACAGCTATGAGATTTAATATTGATGCTACAACAGATAAACATTGGTTAATTACACCGCCAATTGATTTGGGAGATGGAAGTATACAATACCAAGTTGAATTTGATGCTGTCTTAACAGCTTACGCAAGTGCTCCTAGCAATCCTCCAACATATGATAGCGATGATAAATTTGCTGTTGTTGTTTCAGCTGATAATGGTTTAACATGGTTAAAAACCAATGCCACTATTTGGGCAGAAGGGGATATTGATACTGAAAGAAATTTCTCAAACTTCGGATTAACACCTACACATATTGTTGTTAAGTTAATAGATTCTTTACAAGTACCTTATTCAGGAATTGTTAAGATTGGATTCTATGGAGAAAGTACAGTTTCTGTTTCTGACAATTATCTATATATTGATAATGTTGCTATTAATGAAATTCCAAATTGTCCTACTGTGTTTAATACAACAGCAACTGTAGATAATTTCTCAACTATTAGAGTGAATTTTGCAACTGATAATGCTGAACCAGGGATTGGTTGGGATATTGCTTATGCTGAAACAGATCCGACTTCTTTTGACCCAAATGCTGCAACTATTGTTTCAGTTAATGATGCTACAGAATTACCTTATATTATTACTGGATTAAATGCAGGTAGTACATATAGTCTATCTGTTCGTCAAAACTGTGGTGGAGAATGGTCTCCAGCAGTTAGTTCATCAATTCCTAATATTGAATCAACAGTTGCTGTTCCTTACATTCAAAATTTTGAAGATTTAAATAATGTATCTGAATGGACACTTTCTAATCCAGATACAAATAAATGGTATATTTCAAATGCTGTTAGTTATCCTGATAATTCAGGAAATTCATTATTCATAAGTGATTCTCTTGGCGCTACAAATGAATATACTAATAATGTTATCTCTTATGCTTATGCTTCAACAATAGTTGATTTTGGCACAGGAGCTGCAGAATATAATCTTTCCTTTGATTGGAGAGCAAGAGGAGAATCTTCTTCTTATGATTATATTAAGGTATTTTTATTACCTATTGATCAAGCTATACCAACTACAGGATGGCCTGTTGGACAAGCATTAGGTACATTCAATCAACAAAGTACTTGGCAACATGCTAACATTATTCTTCCAGCAAGTGAGTATGAAAATACAGTTAAAAAATTAGTTTTTATTTGGTGGAATGATGGTAGTACAGGAACCAATCCTCCTGCAGCAGTTGATAATATTCAAATTGTTCCAATGACTTGTGCTACTCCTTCAAATCTTGTAGTTTCATTGGTTGATCAAACAAGTGCAACTATATCATGGACAGAAAACGGAACATCAACTTCATGGTTAATTGAATACTCTTTTAATGGAATAAATTGGACATCTGAACTTGCTTCAACAAATACTGATTTTGTTTTAAGTAACTTAAATCCTTCATCAACTTATCAAGTGAGAGTTTATTCCCTTTGTTCTTCAATAGATACAAGTTCTTTTGTTTCTAATGTTTTCCAAACAGAATGTGGAGTAATATCTCAATTTCCATGGAATGAAGGTTTTGATGAAGCATTTGTTGGTACATCAGCATCAAATTCATTATCTGCAAGTCCACGTTGTTGGTCAAACTTTAATGGTGGATATACTTCAACAACATATCAATGGAAGAGAGGAACAACAGCATCAAATATTTACGCAGGTGCTGGATATGCTTATATGGATGGTTATTACTCTACTTCAAGTGCAACATACACAAATAATGATTGGCTAATAACTCCAGTATTACAATTAACAGGAAATGAAAGATTGAACTTCTGGATTAAAAAAGAAGGTGAAACTTATTTCCCAGATTTAGCAATTTATGTTCTTGATATGAATAATGGAGATGTTAATGCTACTGATAGTATTTCAAACTTTACATTATTGGCAAATATACCTAATAATACAATTTCAACTACATATCAGCAACAAGAAGTTGACTTAAGCTCTTTGAATGGTCAATATCGTTTAGCATTTGTTCGTTTACAACCATCTCAATATGATTTATATATTGATGAAGTAAAAGTAAGTTCATTACCAAATTGTAGAAGAGTAAGTGATGTTGCATTATCAAATGTTTCTCATGAAGAGGCTACTATTACTTGGACTCCTGGTCAAACAACAGATGCAGCATGGAATATTTACTTGACTCAGGGTTCTTCTACAATCACTATCCCTGTAACTCAAATTCCAACAACCATTACAAATCTACTTCCTAATACTGATTATTCATTTGTAGTTAAAACAGATTGTGGTACTGAAGAGTCAGATCCAACAATTCCTATATCATTTACTACATCATGTACTCCAATTTCTGTACCTTTTTTAGAAGAATTTAATACATCTCCTCTAACAAATGATTGTTGGAAGCAACATAATGGATTATTAGCAGACACTGTTGTGTTTACAAGTAATACATCTCCTTGGGCATATAATAACTCATATCCTGCAGCATCGCCAATAACTTCAATGAGATTGAATATTTGGAATACTACTACAAATTCTTGGTTAGTTACTCCAACTATTGATTTAGGAAATACAAGCACACTATATCAATTAGAATTTGATGTTACTAATTCTAATTTAGCTATGTTAGTTCCTGGAGTTCTAACAGGAGTAGATGATAAATTTGCTGTTGTAATTTCTACTGACAATGGTTTAACTTGGACAAGTGCAAATGCTCATATTTGGTCAAATGAAACAGGAGCAACAAGAGTTTATAACGATTTGATGAGTACTACTCCAATACATATAATAATACCTCTTCAAGACGAAAATTTAATTCCTTATCAAGGATTGATTAAAGTTGGATTCTACGGAGAAAGTACTGTAAGTAATGCTGATAATTATTTGAATATTGATAATGTTGCAATTAATGAATGGGCAGATTGTCAAAGACCAACAGGCCTTGCAGTAAATGGTGTTTCATTCGATCAAGCTACAATAAGTTTTACAGAACAAGGAACTGCAACTTCTTGGGAATATTCACTTGGTGAAGTTGTAACTGGTGTTGATAATGATCCTAATGCAGGAACAATCGTTTCTATTTTTGATAATCCTCACACAATTCAAGGACTTACACCAAGTACAGATTATTATATAGCTGTACGCTCAGATTGTATGTCTCCTTGGTCAGATATAGTAACATTTAGAACTGCTGCTCTTAATGTAACAACATTCCCATATACTGCTACATTTGATGAATTCGATCCTGAAAGTTATAATTGGACATCATTAAGTAATTCAGTTAATAGATGGGTTGTTGGAAATGCTACAAGTTCTAATTTAGGAACAAGTACTGATTTATCATCTGCATATATTTCATTTAATGATGGAGATAGCAATTCTGCAACAACAGCAACTACAAGAGCATATTTCTATCGTGATTTTGATTTTGGTTCTACACCTACAACTTATGATCTTTCTTTTGATTGGAAGTGTTTAGGTACTTATACTTCTTCAACAAATACTGTTTCTTCTGGAATTATGGTAATACCTTGCGAAACTACAGATTCAATTAATTTAGGAGGACTTCCATTAAATCAAAATCAAAGAGTATTAATGTTGCATAGCCAAACTGATTGGCAAAATGCTACTGCTCAGCTTGATAATATGTCTGGTGTTAAACGTTTAATATTCTATACTTGGGGATATAGTTCAAGTAATAGATATAATCCTGCTGCAATCGATAATATTACTATCGAACAATCTACTTGTGCAAGACCAAATGGTTTAGTTGCTGCTAATCT
>JAGNRX010000037.1 GCA_017988355.1 Bacteroidales bacterium
GAGGTTCAAGTTGCAATAACTTTAATTTCAGGAGACCAAACAACTCCACCAGATGCACTTGCAGCACTTGCAGCATCAGCAGCACTTGCAGTTTCAGATATTCCTTTCAATGGACCAGTGTCTGAGGTTAGAATTGCTTCTATAGATGGTAAATTTGTTTTATGGCCATCAATTGAAGAAATTGAAAAAGCTGAGATGTCTCTTATTGTTGCAGCAACAGAAGAAAACATCATGATGGTTGAGGGAGAGATGAAGGAAACTTCTGAAGAAATGATGCTTGAGGCTTTGAAAATAGCACATAGCTCAATCAAACAACATTGTCAAGCTATTAAGGAATTAGAAGCAATGGTTGGTAAAACTCAAAAAAGAGAGTACTGCCATGAAGATAATGACTTAGAACTAAAAGAAGCTATTCACAAAGCTACTTACCAAAAATGTTATGACTTTGCAAAGCAAGGAATTGCTTGTAAAAACACCCGTTCAGAAGGTTTTAAATCATTCAAACAAGAGTTTATAGATACCCTAGCACCAGAAATAGCTAAAGAAAAAGCATACTTAATCAGCCGTTACTATCACGCAGTTGAGAAAGAAGCTATGCGAGATATGGTACTAGTTGAAAGAACTCGTCTTGATGGAAGAAAATTAGATGAAATCAGACCAATATGGGCAGAGGTAAACTATCTTCCAACAACTCACGGTTCTGCAATCTTCACTCGTGGAGAAACACAATCACTTACAACTTGTACATTAGGAACAAAACTTGATGAACAAATCATTGACGGAGCAATCATTGACGGTAAGAATGATTTTATACTACACTATAACTTCCCAGGTTTTGCAACCGGAGAGGTAAAAGGAAATAGAGGAACATCAAGAAGAGAAATCGGACACGGTAACTTAGCAATGAGAGCTCTTAAACAAGTTTTCCCATCAAAAGAAGAATGTCCTTACACAATTCGTATTGTTTCTGATATCTTAGAATCTAACGGTTCTTCATCAATGGCAACAGTATGTGCAGGATGTTTAGCACTTATGGATGCAGGGGTAAAAATCACTAAACCAGTTTCAGGAATAGCAATGGGACTTATTGCAAAAGACGGAAAATGGGCAGTACTTTCTGATATCTTAGGAGACGAAGACCACTTAGGAGATATGGACTTCAAGGTAACAGGAACAAGAGATGGAATAACAGCTTGCCAAATGGATATAAAATGTGATGGACTTTCTTATGAAATCTTAGCACAAGCACTTTCTCAAGCAAAGCAAGGAAGAATGCATATCTTAGGAATTATTGAACAAACAATGTCAGCTCCAAGAGAAGACTACAAACCATTTGTTCCAAGAGTTGTTAAACTTACAATTCCAAAAGAATTTATTGGAGCAATAATTGGACCTGGTGGAAAGATTATCCAAGAAATGCAAAAAGAAACAAAGACTATTATCGTTATTGAAGAAAGAGACGAAATGGGACATATCGATATTGTTTCTGTTAATAAAGAAGGAATTGAAGCAGCACTTGCAAGAATTAAAGCAATAACAACAGTTCCAGAAGTTGGTGAAGAATACGAAGGAGTTGTTAAGAACATTCAAGCATTTGGTGCATTTGTTGAATTCCTACCAGGAAAAGATGGCTTACTACATGTTTCTGAAATTTCATGGGAGAGAGTAAATAATGTTGAAGATGTATTGAAATCAGGTGATAAAATAAAAGTTAAGCTAATAGAGGTTGATAAAAAGACTGGCAAATACAAGCTATCACATAAAGCAGTACTTCCAAAACCAGAAGGATTTGTTGAAAGACCACCAAGACCAAGTTCTGATCGTCCTAGCTATTCAGACCGTAGTGGTTCAGACCGCAATGGTTCAGATAGAAGCGTAGATCGTCCAAGGCCGCAAAAGCCACAACGTCCAATGGATGATAATTTCAACGTAGAATAAGATTTTTTACAAGAAAAATACTTTTAAAGGCTGTTTCATAATTTGAGACAGTCTTTTTTTGTGTCCTTAAGTCTTTGTTTTATTTTTCTAAGTCTGCGTAATAATTTTTTAATACGCTGTTTCAGGAAATTCTTTCAGCGTTTTAATTTTTTATTCCTTTGATTCAGAAAATTCTTTCTTTGATTCATTTTCAAGGCTCTTGGTTTTGCAAATAATTTAACAAATCCCAAACACTAATAAAAATTAAGAAATAAAAATCTAGTCTCGATAATTATATACAATTATTGTGCTTTAGACTTTGAAATGGATGATATATTCACTGAAATAATAAATTAATTTTGATTATTATTAATTGTTATGTGGTTAATTTCATTGTATTTATATAATATCATAGGGGTTTTATGTATTTTTAACGCCTAAAAGTTTGTTTTCCTCAAAAAAAAATGTATGTTTGCTCCTTGATTTTGACTAATTTTATATGATTATTATATTTTCAATTATTTAATTTATGTTTAACTAAAATTCAAAACGATGAAACGATTATTATTTTTTTTAATGGCAATAATGTTTGCCATTACAGGTTGGACCCAGACCACTGTCACCATTGGTACTGGAACATCCACTTCAAGTTCAGGACCTATTCCAGGTTCTTATGGGTTTCATAATTCAGCAATGCTTTTTACAGCAGCTGAAATGACCCAAGGTGGAATAATTCAAAGTTATGGATTAGAAATTTCAACGGCTAGTTCCACAAGTACAAGGTCTTTGAAAATCTATTTAAAGGAAGTGTCAGATGTCTCTTTAGCTTCTTCACAAATTATGAATAACTTGTTGGAGGGAGCTACTTTGGTATATGATTCTACCAATGTTAATTGTTCTTCTACTGGTTGGAGGATGTTTAATTTTAGTACTCCATTTATCTATTCTGGAACAGGTAACTTATTAGTTATTACAACAGGAGCAGGATGTACAACAGGTGGAGGTTGCTCTGTAACTGTTAAGTATGCTACAACACCTACAGGCAAGGCTTGGACTAAGCTTATTGATAATACAAATATTAATTTTGCAACTTCAACAGCAAATACCAATACTTACAGGTATAATTCTAGATTTATTATGGCTGCTTTACCTTTGGATTATTGTTATCCTCCTGGAAATTTATTAGCTACTAACATATTTCATTCTTCTGCTGATTTAACATGGACTTCAAGGGTCTCTGCTGATTCATGGACTATTGAATACAAACCTTCTGCTTCTAATACATGGTTGAGTGAAACTTCAACCACTAATTCTTTTTCTCTTATTGGATTGACTGGTTCAACAACTTATAATGCAAGAGTTAAGTCTAATTGTTCGGGTTCAAGTACCGTTAGCATTTGGTCTAATATTACTTTTACAACTCCAACATCATGTCCTGCTCCGACTTCTCTTACAGTTCCTTCAAGTAGCTTAACATATTCCGAAGCATTACTAACATGGAGACCAACTGTAAATCCAGCTACATGGAATGAAGGTTATCTAATCCAATATAAACCATCGACGATAATAAGTTGGGACTCATCAGTATATATATCTTCAGTTCTTGATACTTCTTATTTGCTTACAGGGTTATTGCCATCAAAAACATATAATGTTAGAATAAAGGCAGTTTGTAATCCTGGGATTGATTCAAGTGCATGGACATCTACAACTAATTTTACAACATTATTGTCATGTCCAGCTCCTACTTCTCTTACGGCTCCTACAAGTAACATAAGTTTTACTGAAGCATTACTAACATGGAGACCAACTAAAAATCCTGCAACATGGAACGAAGGTTACCTAATCCAATATAAACCATCTACTGTAATAAGCTGGGATTCATCAATATCTTTATCATCAATTCTAGACACTTCTTATTTACTTACAGGATTAATGCCATCAAAAACATATAATGTAAGAATAAAGGCAGTATGTAATCCTGGCGTAGATTCAAGTGCTTGGACTTCGATAGTTAATATTAATACTTTATTATCTTGTCCAGCTCCTACAACACTTGTTGTGCCTGCTGATAAAATAAGAAATAATAAAGCCCTATTAACTTGGAGACCAACTGTCAATCCTTATACTTGGAATCAGGGTTACCTAATCCAATACAAGTTAGCTTCTGTTACGGATTGGGCACAAGCAATATCAGTATCATCAATTCTTGATACTTCGTATATGCTACAAGGATTAACAGCAGCAACATCATATACTGTTAGAATAAAGTCAGTTTGTAATCCTGGCACAGATTCAAGTGCATGGACTAGTATCGTTACTTTTAAAACAGATTGTGACCCATCAAATATTTTCCCATGGGCAGAAGGTTTTGAATCTGTAACAGTTGCAAATACATTGCCTGCTTGCTGGTCTGCAACAAACTTAAGCTCATATACTTCTACTAATATAGCAAATACCACATACGGTAGAAATGCAAGAACAGGAACAAAGTCTGCATCATATAAATATGGATGTAATGATAAATTTACAACTCCTACATTTGAATTAACTGCTGATAATAATTATGTTTTCACATTCTGGTATGTTACTGATGGTCTTAGTGGATGGCAAAAACTTCAAGCAAGAGTAAGAGGAATAAACGATAATAGTATAAATGAAATAATTGGGACTCCAGTTACTAATGCAACTAATACTGTTTACACACAGTATGTAGGTATTTATACCCCAACCGTAAGTGGACAATATAAGTTTGATATTGAATGTCAATCTACTTCTAGTACTTGGTATTTAACAATTGACGATATTGCAATAAAGGAAAACTCTTGTAGAGCTCCAAACAATGTAGTTGTTTCCAACATTACAACAACAGGTGCTAATCTTTCATGGGATTTAGGCTCAAGCAGTCAATGGATTGTTGAGTATAAAGCTTCTGCTGATTTAACATGGACAAGGAATACAGTATCTACAAATTCTTATACTTTCACAAACCTACTACCTAGTAAAACTTATGATATTAGATTAGCTTCTCTTTGTGGAACTGACACTTCTTTTGTTGTTTCTAAAACAATTAATACTTTATGCGAAATTGTCACAGTGTTCCCTTGGTCAGAAGGATTTGAAGAACAATTTATTTCAGCAGTTAGTCCAGGAAACAAACCTGCACCACGTTGCTGGACAATTATCGACAGAGGTGGAGTATATTCTACTTATGAATATTGGTGGACAAGAAGTGAAGGAGCAACCAATGCAAGAACAGGAACAGGCTCTGCACAGTGCTATACTAATTATGGAACTACCAATCATAACGATTGGTTAATTTCACCAGAGATTGCTCTCACTGGAAATGAATTATTAAGTTTTTATGTTAGAAGGACTACTTCAACTTCAACAGAACCAGAAGAGATAACAATTTATATTTCTTCTCCAGACTTAGCATTAGACACTTTAGGAATGGGAACTTATGCTAATCTAACTGGTTTCACTAAAATTTATCACCAAGACGTTCCTGTAGGAAATTGGCAAAAAATGGAGGTTAATTTAACTCAATATGTAGGTAATAGATATATTGCATTTGTTCGTCAAGGAACTCCTGATGGGAATTATTTAAGATTAGATGACGTTCTTATTGAATCACCATCATGTATGAGACCTATTCTATCAATTGCTAAAAATATTACAACAACTTCTGCTGATATTTCATGGACTTCAGCACCAACACAAAATTCATGGTGGTTGTATTATAAAGAAAGTTCTGAAACAGATTATGACTCTATAAATATTACTGCTCCTTCTCCATACACCCTTCAAGGGCTTGCTTCATCTTCAACTTATAATTGTTATATGAAAGCAGTATGTGGTACTGAAATGTCTGAACCATCTTCTTTAATAACATTTATTACACCATGTGATCCAATAATGGTTATGCCTTATTCTGAAAACTTTGACACTTACGGAACAGGAACATCTATTATGCCAACTTGTTGGGTTAGGACATCAACTAGTGGTGCTTATCCTTATGTTAATACAGGTGGATATGTAACTAATAATTTATATTTCTATACAGGAACCATAGGTACTTATAGTATAGCAGTAATGAAACCTATTGTTGCATCAATTCCTATTAATACATTAATGGCAACATTCCGTTATAAGAACAATTCTATTACAGATAAGTTTATTGTTGGAGTTATGACTGACCCTCTTGATGCTTCTACATTTGATACTGTAGAAATAATCACTGGAACTTCAACTTGGACTCAATATGAAGTGAACTTCAATACTTATACAGGTAATGGTCACCTTATCGCATTTAAGGTTCCATACACATCAGCTACTGGTTATGGTTATCTTGATGAGTTAACAATTGATAATATTCCTGCTTGTGCACGTCCAGCAGCTATTTCAGTAAATGGATTAGGTTTATCAATGAGTGTTACGCTTTCACCTGGCAACCTAACTGATACTGCATGGTATATCTATTATAAACCATCTACAGCAACAATTTGGGATTCAGTTTATACTACGACTGCAACAACAACAATAAATAATCTATTATTACAAACAACTTACGAAATATTTGCAAGGACTGTTTGTGATGGAGGAATTAACTCTAGTCCAACTCAAACAAAAACATATAAAACTCCTTGTTATGATGCTTCAATTTCAGCATTCCCTTGGACTGAAGGATTTGAAACTGGATTAGATTGTTGGGCACAAGAATATACTGTAGGGATAGCAAATTGGACAACTAGTTCTTCAAATACAGCTCCTCACACAGGAACAGGCTATGCTAGTTTCTATAATACAGCGCGTGTAAATAAGACAAAACTTGTTTCTCCTGAATTGGATTTAACAGTTTTATCAAATCCTTACGTTTCATTCTGGCATACACAAAAAGCTTGGGCGGGTGATCAAGATGAGTTAAAAGTATTATATCGTACAAGCCCTACAGATTCATGGACTGAATTAGTTCATTATACTACAAGCATAGAATTCTATCAACTAGATTCTATCGCTCTTCCTTCTGGTTCTCCAACTTATCAAATAGCATTTGAGGGATATGGTGATTATGGTTATGGAATTGGATTGGATGATATTAAAGTTTATGAAACAACTTTATCTCCAACAAATATTACTGCAACACCATCAATAACAACTGCTCAAATAACTTGGACTGCAGGAAGTACAGAAACAGCTTGGCAAATTAGACAAGGTTTAACAGGAACTGCAATAGATGTTACTGCTAGAACTTATCAAGCTAACGGACTAACTCCAAGTACAAACTATACCTATTATATAAGAGGTAATTATGGAGCAGGCAAGTATTCATTATGGACCCCTGTTACATTTAGATCACTTGCAATACCACAAAGAGTTACAACAATTGCAGCAACTATAATAGGTCAAAATACAGCAACCTTAAATGGAACCGTTGTGGCAGGAAGTGAAGCAATAATAGACCAAGGTTTTGTATGGAGAAAAATAGGTGCTACTGACACTACATGGTTAGAATCAACAGCAACCTTAACTACAGGAACAATAACTCTTAATGCAACAGGCTTAGCAGCAAATGCAGCTTATGAATTTAGAGCTTATGCAACAACATTCTCAGCAACTATTTATGGAAGAGCATTAACTTTCACAACCCTTCCAGCACCACCAGCTGCACTAACAAGTCCAGCAACAGCAATTGCACAAACAGTTGCAACCTTAAATGCTATAATCACAGAAGGAAGTCAACCTCTAACTGCAAAAGGATTTGAGTGGAGATTAGAAGGAGAAACTACCTGGACAACAATCATATCTACATTAAATGCAGATATTATATCTTATAATCTTACAGGCTTAGTAGCAAGTACAGATTATGAATATAGAGCGTTTGCTTCAAGTTTAACAGAAACTGCTTATGGATTAGTTCAAAGTTTTACAACTCTTGACATCGTTCCTCCAACAGTAATAACAACTCCAGCAACAGCAATTGCACAAACAGTTGCAACAATAAATGCTAGTATTACTATTGGTAGTGAAACAATCACAGCTCAAGGTTTTGAGTGGAGATTAGTAGGACAAAGCACATGGACAACAATTGCATCAATGTTAGTTGGCGGAACTATGGCTAATAATCTTACTGGCTTAACAGCAAGTACAAATTATGAATATAGAGCATTCACAACAACAGCATCAGGTAGTATTTATGGAAATATCCAAAACTTTACTACTCTTGCAATTGTACCTCCAACACCTATAACAGGTATAGCAGTAGCATTTGAACAAACTATTGAAATCTTAAATGGTAGCATTATTTTAGGAAGTGAATTAATCACAGACCAAGGATTTGAATGGAGATTATTAGGAGAAACTGCATGGACACCATTAACTGTTGCTTTAATTGATAATGCAATGAATCATAATTTAACTGGCTTAACTGCTAATACATATTATGAATTTAGAGCTTATGCAACAACAGCATCAGGAACTGTTTATGGAGAGCTTAAATCTTTCAGAACTCTAGCAATGCAACCTCCAGTTGTAACAACTAATTTACCAACATCAATCGTTCAAACATCTGCAACTCTTAATGGAACAGCTATTGAAATAATGGCACCTATCTTATCTCAAGGATTTGAATGGAGAGAATTAGGACAAAGCACATGGACTACAATAATAACAACTTTAGGTGTGGAAGTAATGACTCATAACTTAACAGGCTTAACTGCATATACAGTTTATGAGTACAGAGCATACGCAAGCTCTGACGAAGGTGTTGTTTACGGACAAACAATAAACTTTAGAACCCTTCCAATACCATTAATCGCAGTAACATCTCCAGCAACAGACGTAACCCAAGTTCTTGCAACACTAAATGGAACAATTACTCCAGGAAGTGAAGCCGTAACAGCACAAGGATTTGAATGGAGAAAAACAGGCGTAAATACATGGACAGTAATAACCCTAACAGGAAACACTCTAACAAGTAATTTAACAGGCTTGATAGCTAGCACAAATTATGAGTACAGAGTATTTGCAAACACAGAATCAGGAACTGTTTATGGCGTAACACAAAACTTCGTAACCCTTGACATAGTACCACCAACCGTTGTAACCCTTGCAGCAACACAAGTTGAGCAAATAAAAGCAACCATTAATGGAACAATAGCATTAGGAAGTGAAGCAATACTATCACAAGGTTTTGAATGGAAATTAGCAAGTGCAACAGCATGGACAGTTGAATATAAAATGATGACTGAAGGAGCAATCGCACATAATCTAATAAGCCTAACTCCTAACAGAGCTTACCAGTACAGAGCATATGCAATAACAGAATCTGGAACCACTTACGGACAAACCCTAACTTTCACAACTCCAGCAATTCCAGCAATTGCAATAACAACACCAGCAAGCTCAATAACAGAAACAATGGCAACCCTAAACGGTAACCTTGTTTCAGGAAGTGAACTAATCACAAGCCAAGGCTTTGAATGGAAGTTGGCAACTGTAAGCACATGGACAAATGTAATGTTACCATCTATAGGTAATGTAATAACTTATTCACTAAGTAGTTTAACAGCAAATACAACTTATGAATACAGAGCATATGCAACCACAGCATCAGGAACAGTTTACGGACAAATCCAAAACTTCACAACCCTAGCCCTGCCACAAACCGTTGTAACAAACTCTGCAACCGCTATAACATCAACCCTTGCAACCCTAAA
>JAGNRX010000208.1 GCA_017988355.1 Bacteroidales bacterium
CTCCTAAGGAAAAGATTATATCAACGCCCACTTCCAAGTTTTCTTTGTTGGTAAAGGTTTTATAAGGCTTAGTAAAAACTATCTTATCCTTTATCTTTTCGTAGAATGTATTATGAATAATGACATAGGGAGACCTTTGCTCAATCTCTGAAATAAGTTGTTGAACATAAACAATATCATCTTGCTTTGGACTCCTGCCATATAAAGCAACTTTCATTTAACTATTCATAGTTATTGGTTTAGACAAAATCAATATCAGATGTTCCACATGGTGTGCTGCATAACAAAACACAGTTCTCACAACTTGAAAGCTCTCCATGAAGACGTCTTTTGATGATGTCTTGCAGGGTTTCAACCAATTCCTGTATCGAAGCCTTAGATAGTATTTCGGTGCAGAAAGCAAACATAAGTAACATCCTTGCACTCCTTTCCGAAATTCCACGACTTCTCATATAGAACATAGCCGACTCGTCTAACTGACCAATCGTTGAACCATGAGCACACTTAACATCGTCATTATAAATTTCCAAGAAAGGTTGAGTGTTTACCACAGCCTTATCGGTCAAAAGTATATTTCTATTGTTTTGAATTGCCTCAGTGTATGGAGCTTTTTGACTTACATAGATATGACCCTTAAACTGAGCCTTAGCCGCATCGTCAAGTATTCCTTTGTAGAGCTGGTTGGAATGACAGTTTGGAGTATTGTGATTAACCGAAACCTCATTATCAACAACTTGTTCCCTATCCACCATATACAAGCCATTCAAATCTGCCCTTGCATACTCACCATCCAAATCAACATGTAATTTGTTCTTTATGTCGCCACCATTTATGCTTAACCAAAATGTTTTAAGCTCAGCATTGGCATCTAAGACAAACTTAGTATCAGTAAAAATAGAAGATGAGTTGTTGATATTCTCCATCTTATAGTATTCCAAAGAAGAGCTTTGTTCTAAGAAAACAGATATATTATTCTGTGTCTTACTGACATTCTCATTAACCGTATCATCACAGTATATAATTTTGAGATGACTATTTTCTCCAACAACAATAACAGTCTTAGACTCTATCCTCAAAGGCTCATAAGTCTTAATAACATCAAGGATTTGAAGTGGAGTAGTAAGTGTTATGTTTTTTGGAATATAAATAAATAAGCCCTCATCCTCTTTTGACAAAGTTTGAAGGTTTTTATTTGAATCTATAATTGATTTATGATTTTCCAAGGCAGACTTAATGCTGCAAATAACAATGTCCTTATCCAAAACAACATCATTATCATTTCTCTCAAAGAAGAAACCATTATACTGGTGAATCCTATAAGTTTTTAGCTGAGTCAGATGACAACTAAAATCCGCAAAATCTTCTTCCTTAGGTCTTATTGCTTTTTTTAAATTATCCATAGTTTTATCTAAGCCATTCGTAACCTTTTTCCTCAAGTTCAAGAGCCAATTCCCTTGGTCCTGTCTTAACAATCTTTCCCTCAAACAAAACGTGAACAAAATCAGGAACGATATAATCTAAAAGTCTTTGATAGTGAGTAATAAGAATAGTAGAAACCTCAGGCGACCTAAGAGCATTAACCCCAGAGGCAACAACCCTTAGAGCATCAATATCCAAACCAGAGTCAGTCTCGTCAAGAATTGAAAGCGTAGGATGAAGCATAGCCATTTGGAAAATCTCATTCTTCTTTTTCTCACCACCCGAAAACCCCTCATTAACAGAACGGCTCGCAAGCTTAGTGTCCAAATCAACAATCTTTTTCTGTTTCTCCATCAGCTTCATAAACTCCATAGAAGGCATAGGATCTAAGCCCTTATACTTCCTTTGCTCATTAATAGCCGTCTTCATAAAATTAGCAATACTAACACCAGGAATTTCCACAGGATATTGAAACCCAAGGAAGATACCCTCAGCCGCCCTCTGCTCAACAGAAAGCTCGAAAAGGTTTTTACCCTCAAAAAGAATCTCACCCTCAGTAACATCGAAAGTATCTCTACCAGCAATAATTGAAGCAAGAGTACTTTTACCATTGCCGTTAGGTCCCATAATAGCGTGAACCTCGCCCTTGTTAATCGTTAGATCAACACCCTTCAAAATCTCTTTACCATTAATTGAGGCATGAAGGTTTTTTATTTCTAATAATGACATATAATTTAATCGTTATTTTTTAATTTATCAATTTCATCTCTAAGCTCAGCCGCCGAGTCATAATCTTCTTGCTCAACAGCAATAGACAATAACGTCTCTAAGCCACTTAATTTCTTGTCGTCCGAAGACTCAATAATAATTTTAATATCGTTATAAGGCATCTCCCTCTTGTCCATCTCACTCGAAGAAATGCCCACCTTTCTCAAAATCTCTTCGCTTGCAAAGATAGGTGATTTAAATTTAAGAGCCATATTAATAGCATCAGAACTTCTGGCATCAAAGAACTTTTTCACACCCTCACAAACGCATAAAATAGAAGCCGCATAAATCCCCTCATAGAAATTAGTAATAATCACTTCATCAATCCCAATGCCAAAATCAGTTAAGACATTGTAAACCAAATCATGAGTAAGAGGTCTGGGCATAACAATATCATCCATAAGAGCAATAATTCTCTTAGCCTCCAGCTCCCCAATCCCAATAATCAAGAACCTGTCCCCCTCCACTTCCTTCAAAAAAATATCATACAAGTTACCCCTCAAAGACTCCTCCACCTTCTCAACAATCATTTTCTTTTTTTCCATAACACCTATAATAAATACACAATTACCATAATAACGCAAAGAAACCCAATTTCGTTTACAAAAATAATGAAAAATTATCTTTTGGCAATAGATTAACTATAAAAACCCTAAAACCACCCCACAATCCAACCATTTCCAATCCCCAAAGATAGAAAATAATTTTGGAATAGAGTGATATTTTATGCTGATTTTGAAAGGAAAAAGAAATATAAAAATTTACCAATATTTATACGACTGTAATATATCAATAACCCAAGTTCAAATTTTAAACGTGAATTAATGGAAATAAAAACTAATCACCTGAATGTACTCAATCAGTTGTAACTCTATCAATAAAAAAACTACATAATTAACTATTAAATAGGTGTAAAT
>JAGNRX010000038.1 GCA_017988355.1 Bacteroidales bacterium
CTTGACCCTCTGGGCCAGTTCCGTCTTTGTTTGGCATAATACTTATTATTTATTTAACATATCGACAATTTCCTTAACTGTCTTTTCTTCTTGAACAACAATCATCTGAATATTAACTTCATTCATCAGTGATTTAATCTTAAATCCAAACTCTCCTGCAACAGCTTTCTCTGCTTTGTGAGACAGAATGAACTTTACGGCAGAAGGACCTGCTCCTTCATTTGCATCTTTATTTGGATTAACAACAAATTCTGTTTCTTTTGTTTCAGTGTCGTGTATTGCAAAATAAGCACAACGCCCAAAACGTGGGTCTATCAAACTATCCAAAGAACTACCTCTACTTGTTATAGCTACTTTCATATTATTTATTTATTTATTGGTTAATTATTATTTCTTCTATTATGCCTTCCGTTCCTACACTTCATTCTTCCGCATTCCTGTGCTTCAATTTCAATTTCTGAGGCATCTTCCATAAAAGGTTCTTCAATATTCTGCTCAATATTTTTACTCTTACATAAGGGACAAACAAATTCCTGATGTTCCATTTTGTCGAACAAACAAGAGCAGTCATTACAAGAAAACCAACCTCTGTTATAATCAACCTTTCCTCCTTCAATAATTATCTGTCTTCCTTCAACAAATGCAGTTGCAATCTTTTGACGAGCTGACATATAGATGCGAGTTAGGGTTGGACGTGAGACTTGCATAATTTGAGCTGCTTCACATTGTATTCTATTTTCGTAATCATTTAATTTAAGTGCCTCATACTCTTCTAATAATAGAAAAACTGCATTCTTTTGTCCCGATTTGGCATTTTCACCATAGGGTTTAAAACCCGAAACCTTTGGTATGCCAGTCATTCTTCTTATCTTTTTAGGTCTTGCCATTACAATATTATATCTAATTTATTTTGCAAAGTTACGAACTTATGTTCATAATGCAAGGAATATTCGTATAAAACTAATAGATAAATGAAATTTATGAGCTTAGAGTGAAAGCACATCAAGGATTATAAGACATATATTAAGAAAGTCAAGTAATAAATTATTAGAATCAAGAATTAATTTTATGAGTCAAAGAAATAAAATTATAACCTGCCACCTTAGTGAAAGTAACCTGCCACCTTACTCGAGTAACATGCCACCTTACTATGAGTAACCTGCCACCTTACTTATTTAAAACAAAGACTTAGAAAATTAATACTTGATTTGAGAAAAATAAAACGAAGTATTAGAAAAATAAAACGAAGTACTTGGAAAGAAAAATCCCTATCCATAATTAAATGAATAGGGATGATTTTTTTGAAATTAACTTTCAATGATTATTTATGCGAATTTCAATTCTTTAAGTGCAGATTGAATTACTTCAAATGTTGCTTCCATGTCGTTGTCAAGACCAACAGAGTAACGAACTAGTCCTTCGCTCATACCCATTTCTGTTTGGTATTCTTGTGGAACCTCTGATGATGTTGATTTTCCTGAACATGAGAATAGAGTACGGAAATATCCAAGAGATACTGCAAGGTATCCAACGCCTCTATCTTGCATTGCTTCCATAAATGCATTAGCTTTTTCTGCTGTTCCAAGGTCAATTGAAATCATACCTCCAAAACCAAATCCTTTATTCATTTGATCAACCATTAGTTTATGGTCTTGGTGAGCCTCAAGTCCTGGGTAGTTAGCCTTAATTCCCATTTCGTTAAATCTTTTTGCAAGATACAAAGCATTTTCACCATGTTTTTGCATACGGATATGTAAATCGTATAGGTTTTTAAGGATAGATGTTGAACGGAAACTATCTAAAACAGGCCCTAAAAGCATAGCTGTTCCTGTGTTTACATCAATTAATGAATTAATGAAGTCTTGGTCTCCACAAATTGCACCAGCAACACAGTCATTCTTTCCATTAACAAATTTTGTCATTGAATAAACAACGATATGAGCTCCTAATACATAAGGAGAGAAAACCATTGGAGTAAAGGTATTATCAACAATTAGTTTTGCACCAGCTCCATCAGCTATTTTTCTTAGTTCTCCAATATTAGAAATTCTAAGTAGTGGATTAGACATTGTTTCGGTGTAGATAACTGTTGTGTTAGGTCTGCAAGCTGCCTTAACTTGTTCAAGGTTGGTTGTGTCAACAAAAGTAACTTCAATACCAAATCTTTCAACATAGTTGTTTAGGAATGCAAATGTTCCACCATAAACAGTCATTGAAGCAACTATATGGTCACCTTTCTTAGCACATTGTAGTAAAGCACAAGTTATTGCACCCATACCAGAACCAGTTACCCATGCAGCCTCTGTTCCTTCCATTGCTGCTAAGGCTTTGCAAAGAGACATGTTTGATGGATTCCAATGTCTTGAATATAGATAGTATCCTTGAACATCACCTGTGAAAGTATCAGTCATTGTTTGTCCTTTTGGGAAACAAAAAGTTGCTGAGTCATTAACGTTTGGATTGATACCTCTTTCTGCAGAGATTTCAGCAACAGAGTTAATTGCCATTGCTGGGTCGAATTTTTTATTCATCATAATATTTATATTTTTAACAGTTCATTGCACCACAAACACTAATAACTTGACCGCTTACATAGCTTGAAAGGTCACTTCCTAAGAAAACACAAACCTTTGCAACTTCCTCTGGAGAACCACCACGGCGTAAAGGGATTTTCTTTTCCCAAGCAAGGCGAACATCCTCTGGCAATTGACCTGTCATATCTGTGATGATGAAACCAGGAGCAACTGCATTGCAACGAATATTACGTGAACCAAGTTCTTGAGCTATACTCTTAGTGAAACCAATAATGCCAGCCTTAGTAGCAGCATAGTTAGATTGTCCAGCATTACCACTAACACCAACAACAGAACTCATATTTACAATTGAGCCACTACGTTGTTTTAGCATAATCTTTTGACAAGCATGAGTTAGGTTGAAAACACTCTTTAGGTTAACATCCATAATTAAATCCCAATCCTTTTCTGTCATTCTCATTAATAGGTTGTCGCGAGTGATACCAGCGTTATTAACTAATATATCTATTCTTCCAAACTCAGCAGCAACAGCTTCAACTAATTTAGCACTATCTTCAAAAGATGCAGCATTAGAAGCAAAACCAACAGCCTTAACACCTAAAGCAATAAGTTCTTTTTCGCATAACTCCATATTCTCATCTCTCTTTATATCTGTGAAAGCCACATTACAACCCTCTTGTGCATAACGAACAGCAATTGCTTTGCCTATTCCACGAGATGCACCAGTAATAAGAGCAACCTTTCCTTGAAGTAATTTCATATTTAAATCTTTTTAAAGTTATAAGTTGCAAAAATACTAAATTAATCTATCTCAAACCAAAATTTGATAATAATAATAGATAATAAACAATTTATTATTGAAAGCTTGAAAATGCTATTGGACAATTAATTTTTTATTTATATTAGTATTGTCATTAGATATTCTAAGATTATAAACTCCTTTTTCAAGACCGTTAACATCAATAGTTAATGATTCCTGCCCAGCTTTATAAGAATACTGATTTACTTTTCTTCCGTTAATATCATAAAGGACAACCTCTGCATCTTTTTCTAAGCCTTGAATTTTCAAAACAGTCTTATCAATGCATGGATTAGGTAGTAAACTAAGTGAAAAGTCAAGTTGTATTTGATTGCTTGACCCTAAGAAGACTTGACAAACCTCTTTAGAAAACTCGCTTTCACAATCTCCTTTTTTTGATTTTACCTTATAACAATAATTAACTCCCTCAACAAGATTAGTATCTTTATATATTGTACCGATTAAATCTTCAATTTCAATATCATTACGGTAAACAATATATCTTGCACCATTTCCTATCCATCTTAATTCAAAATAATCTTCAATACTATCTAAACTCATAATTATTGGTTTAGCTATTTCAGTGACTTCTAAGGTCAATTGCACTATACTGTCGCAACCATCTGTTGTTTGAAGGTTTTGTATATAAGTTCCTGATTTATCTGCATTAAAACCATTTAAGCTATAAGTTTCGCCTTGGCAGATGGAGGATAAAATTGTTGTCCTCTTAATAGGATTAACAATAAGGCTTAATTTAACAGTACTATCACAACCATTAACTGTGTTTAGGGATTGTATATAGTTGCCTGTTAAATCTGCATTAAACCCGTTTAAACTATAAGCTTCGCCTTGGCAAACAGATGCTATAAAGCAAGTTGTGTCATATAATGGATATACAGAAAGGTTTAATGTAACAACACTATCTCCACCCTCTACTGTTTTAAGGTTTTGAATGGACTTTCCTTCTCTATTAAAATTGAAACCATGTAAAGCATATGTTTCTCCATTACAAATTGAAGCATCAATATTCGTTTTTATTGTTGGAATAGAACTGATAATTAAATCATCTATATAGATATTGTATCCATATTGTGATTCTGCTTTTAATATCATGAACCTCTCTCCTGTTTGCGAAGGAGGAATACTTACCATATAATTATGCCAACCATCATAATAAGCAACTGGCTCATCTAATCTATTATTTGAAACAAATCCTAATTCTAAAGCTTTATCTTTTGATCTAACGGAATTAATTAAAACTCTCACTCCTTCATTACTTGATGAATACTCTCCATTAATCCTATATATCCAAAAGCTTAACTTACTATTAGGAGCTATATTCATTTGTGGACTTATATAAACTGCATAATTACCTGCTTGGATATTATAAGAATTAAACATAAGCATATTTGAACCATTACAAGGACTACAACTTGGATAAGAACCAGATGAAACAAGATTCAAGCTATCCTTAGATGTTTTAAAGCTAGTCCAACAAGTTAATTCAGATTCAAAGTCTTCATAAAAAGGCAAGTTGATAGTTGCCATGCAATTAGTTTGAAAAGTGTCGATTGGAGTATAGTATAATTCATTGTTTATTTCATAGAAAACTCTATAGTTATATATTGTATTTGAGGATAAACCATTAATTGTATATTGTAAATTTGCTAGTGAATCAATATAGGTATTAAATACTTTATCTCCATTAGCCTTATACTCAAACATAGTTCTAGTAATATTTGGAATTGCTGTATTTACAATTATTGTAGCAGAGATATCTGAAATATTTACTACTTTTACTGATGAGAAGTTACAGCTTATTTCATCCTGAACATTTCTATTATTCAATAATTCTTTATATAATTCTTTTGAACCACAAGGAACATTTATTAATAAATAATTAGAAGCGTATTCAAAAGCTAAGGGTTCAAATGCTGGAGGCGTAATAGAGCTAAAAGTAATAGAAGCTAAGCTTGAACAAAACGAAAAGGCAGAGGAGCCAACACTATCAAGAAAGGGAGGCATAATAATAGATTCTAAACTACTACAATTATAAAAAGCTTCCGAGCCAATAGTTAATATATTATCTCCTATAATAATAGAAGTCAAACTACTGCAATTATCAAAGACAGAACTTTCAATTTTTGTAAGTGTGTTTGGTAATATAATTGTGGAAGATAGGGAAGTACAACCTGAGAATGCAGATTGCCCAATTGAAACAAGAAAATCTGGAATATTAGCTGATACTAATTCATTACAGTTACCAAAAGCACCCTTACCAATTGAAATAATAGAATTAGGGATTATTATGGAACTTAGCCCTGTATTTTTAAAAACAATATCTGAAAGAGAAGAAAGAGCATTTGGGATATTTACAGAACTTAATTTAACACAGCCATAGAAGGCAGCAATACCAATTGAAGAAATAGAATCATGAAGATTAACATAGTTTAGGGCTTCACAAACAAGAAAAGCATTGTTCCCAATTGATATAACAGAATTAGGAATTTGTACAGAAGTTAGTGAAGGGCAAAATGCAAAAGCATTATCTCCAATTGAAGTAACATTATAAAGAACAGAAGAATAAATTACTGTTGAAGGTATTTGCACAGCACCTATATACTCATTAAGATAAGCCATTGAATTATCACCTTTGAATGTAACTTCAAGAGTATAAGGAAGAGTTGTAGATTTTATATTATAATAGATAGTATCTCCATCAGAGTTTAGGGCTGAAAAATCATGAGCCTCTACATCAAAACTAAAGCTTAATAAGAGCAGTGATAAGATAAATACTAAGCTTTTCCTCATTGTTTATGTTGTTATTATAACATTAGTCTGCAAATATAATAATATATCTAATAAAAGAATTATTAAATTAGAAAAAAAGATAAATACATAGTTTAATTGTTTGTATCTTTGTATTAATTTCCTGAGTTAATTTTTTCAGTTTAAGCATAAAACTTTTTAAATTCTAGTTAGATTGTTCAATTTTTGTATCTTTGCAAATTGGATAAATCGTTTATTTATTAACTAATTAAGAAACAATGAGTTTTAAAATCATCGTTTTAGCGAAGCAAGTTCCTGACACAAGAAATGTTGGGAAAGATGCTATGAAAGAAGATGGCACTGTAAATCGAGCTGCTTTACCTGCTATTTTCAATCCAGAAGACTTGAATGCTTTAGAAATGGCATTACATATTAAGGATAATATTAAAGATGCAACAATCACAATTATTACAATGGGACCTTCACGTGCTGCTGAAATAGTTCGTGAGTCTATGTATCGTGGTGCAGATAATGGCGTTGTGGTTTCTGACCGTAAGGTTGCAGGATCCGACACCTTAGCTACTTCTTACACTATTGCACAAGCTGTAAAGAAATTAGGCAAATTTGACTTAGTGATTGCTGGTCGTCAAGCAATTGATGGCGACACTGCTCAAGTTGGTCCTCAAACTGCTGAAAAGCTTGAATGTCCTCAAATAACCTATGCCGAAGAGGTAGTTATGGTTAGTGAGAAGAAGATTCAAATCAAACGCCGTCTTGAAAATGGTGTTGAAGTTGTTGAGAGCAAATATCCTTGTTTAATTACTGTTCATGGTTCTGCAAAGGAATGCCGTGCTCGTAATGCTAAGTTTTTAATGAAATTCAAGAAAGCTAAAAGCAATTCAGAACTTCAAGAACTTGGACAAGATTACTCAGCTATTTGGAACGAAAAACCATATCTAAAGATTGACGAGTGGTCTGCTGCAGATATTATGGCAGAAGATAGTCGCCTTGGCTTAACAGGTTCTCCAACTAAGGTTAAGAAGATTGAAAACGTAGTATTAACACAGAAAGAAAGTAAGGTTCTTACTCCTAAAGATGAAGATATAAACGACTTGATGAAAGAGCTTATTACTTCTCATATCTTAGGTTAATTCTTTTATAAACAAGAAAAGGAAAATAAAATATGAATAATGTATTTGTATATTGTGAGGTTACAGAGGAGAGATTAATTGCCGATGTAAGCTTGGAGCTTGTTTCTAAAGGTAGAAAACTTGCTGATGAATTAGGTGTTAAATTGGAAGCTATTGTTTGTGGTGACGGAATCAAAGATATTGAAGCTATTCTTTATCCTTATGGTGTTGATATCATCAACTATGCACAAGATAGCCGCCTATTCCCATACCAAACCCTTCCACATTTTTCAATAGTTACTAAGCTATTCCAAGAAAAGAAACCAGAGATAGCACTTTTTGGAGCAACATCCGTAGGACGTGACTTAGCTCCTAGGATTGCATCTTTTCTACGTACAGGTCTAACAGCAGACTGTACAACCTTGGAAATTGGTAATCATACCGAAAACAAAACAGGTAAAGAATATAAAAACCTTCTATACCAAATCCGTCCAGCTTTTGGAGGAAACATCATAGCAACCATTATCAACCCTGACTGCAGACCTCAAATGGCAACAGTTCGTGAAGGAGTAATGAAGAAAGAAACTATTAGTGCAACATATAAAGGAATAATTAACTTCCTAAAGGTTGAAGACTATACTAAGAATGATGATTTCTGTTTAAAGATAATTGAACGTCATATAGAGGAACAAAAAATTAATATTAAAGGAGCTCAAATCATCGTTTGTGGTGGTTACGGAATGGGTTCAAAAGAAAACTTCAAACTTGTTCACGAACTAGCAGATGTTATTCAAGGAGAAGTTGGAGGAACACGTGCTGCATCTGATGCTGGAATGACTGAACATGAAAGACAAATTGGTCAAACAGGAGTTACAGTTCGCCCTAAGCTTTACATTGCTTGTGGAGTTTCAGGAGCTGTTCAACACAGAGTAGGCATGCAGGACTCATCTAAGATAATTTCAATCAATACCGACCCTAACGCTCCTATCAATAAGATTGCGGACTACACAATCATTGGAGATGTTTTGGAAGTTTTGCCAAAGATGATAAAGTATTATAAATCTAATACTAAGTAATTATTAGTAACCCTTTCAAGTTTGGTTATTAAAGTAATAAAGACAATTAAAGATTAATTATATGGCTAATTTTTTTAATGATAATGAAAGCTTAACGTTCCATCTTCATCACGAAACGATGAAAGAGATTGTAAAATTAAAGGAACGTAATTATGCTGATTATGGAAAATACGATTATGCTCCTTCTGATTTTGAAGATGCACTCGATAGCTACGAAAAGACTTTAGAGATAGTTGGAGAAATATCAGGCGATATCCTTTTTGAAAATGCAGAAAGTGTTGACCACGATGGACCAACAATTGTTGATAATGCAGTAGTTTACGCAAAAGGAACTCAACAAAACCATGAAGCTCTTCGTGATGCTGGTCTTTACGGAATGAGCCTTCCTCGTGAATTTGGTGGCTTAAACTTCTCTTATGTTCCTTATGTTATGGCAGCTGAAATAGTATCTCGTGGAGACTGTGGATTTGCAAACATTTGGGGACTTCAAGACTGTGCTGAAACCATCTACGAATACGCTTCAAAAGAACTTAAAGACGAGTTTCTTCCTAAGATAAACCAAGGTTTTACCTGCTCAATGGACCTTACTGAGCCAGATGCTGGTTCTGACCTACAAGCTGTTCAACTTAAGGCAACTTGGGATGAAAAGGGAGATTGTTGGAGACTTAATGGAGTAAAGCGTTTCATTACTAATGGTGATGCAGATATTAAACTTGTCCTTGCTCGTTCTGAAGAAGGCACAACAGATGGTCGTGGTCTTTCATATTTTGTTTATGACAGAAAACATAGAGCAATAACCATTCGCCGTATTGAAAACAAGATGGGTATTAAAGGCTCACCAACAGGAGAATTAGTATTCAATAATGCACCAGCACAACTTGTTGGAGATAGAAAAATGGGACTTATCAAATACGTTATGTCCTTAATGAATGGTGCTCGTTTGGGAGTTGGAGCTCAGTCAGTGGGTTTATCGGAAGCAGCTTATAGAGAGGCTTTCAAATATGCTCAAGAAAGAGAACAATTTGGAAAACCAGTACTAAACTTCCCTGGAGTTTATGAAATGCTTGCAAACATGAGAGCTAAGACAGACGCAAGTCGTACCCTGCTTTATGAAACTGCACGTTGCATTGATTACTACAAATCATACGAAGCAATTGGAAAAGAACGTAAGCTTGAACCTGAAGAAAGACAAAAACTTAAACAATTTCAACGCGTTGCTGACATCCTAACCCCTATGCTTAAATTATTCACCTCAGAATATGCT
>JAGNRX010000209.1 GCA_017988355.1 Bacteroidales bacterium
ATCTATATGTATGGGATTAGATATTTAGATATCTTGATATGGTTTAATTAGGAGATTGGTATTTATAGTCTTATGCTATATCTTTGTTTTAAGAAATTAGATCTTTGATTCATCGCCGTGGATCTTTGATCTAATTTTTTCTTTCTTTGAAAGGATTTCTTGAATCACCACTTTAAAAAATTAATACGCTGTAATAAATTACTGAAACGCTGTTTCAATAATCAAATGATGTGCATGATTCATAGCAAATGATGTACATCTTTCGGGGTAAATGATGTGCATCTTTTGAAATGAAGTTGAAATTGGAAAATTCTAATCTTTTAGGAGGGGATTCTATTTATAAATAGTCCCTAATTAGAATGAAGTGATTTACTTATGCAAATATACGAAAAATATTTGATATAAAAGGAATGGAGAATAGGTTTTATTTATCCTCTTTTTTATATCGTCTTGATTTGAGTTTGCTCTTTTTGGAAATAAAAGGGTTCTTGTTTTCTTTTTATGCTATTATGGTCTTATAGATTCTCCCAAAACATAGGAAAGGATTTGCTTACGCAGTCTTTATTATCTAGTTGAATATTAGGAAATTTAAGTGCTGCAATTGCAAAGGTCATAGCAATTCTATGGTCATCGTATGTTTTGATTAGGATTGGCTTATTTAAAAATTCTTTTGTCAGGAAGCCATCAATAATAAATCTATCTTCTTCTATAATTACCTTAGCTCCAATTTTATTTAAGCCTCCTTTCATTGCGTGAATTCTATTGCTTTCCTTATACTCTAAACTCTCTATTCCTTTGAATACTACTTTCTTCTCTGAAAATAAGGCTGACATAACTAAGGAAGGGAAAATATCTGGACAATCCTTAATATCAAATTCTAATGTCTTTTCTTTCGAGGTGTTTTCTTCGTTATAGGAGAGTCTTAATCCATCATTTTCAAACTCTGATTTAATTCCGAAGTGGGAGAAATAACTTATTGCTATTGAGTCTGCTTGTAGGGAATTAGGATATAAGTTTTTGATAAATAGGTCTTCACCTTTGAGAATGGAAAGTTTTTCAAATGCAAAGCAAGCACTTGAGTAGTCGTTCTCAACCTGGGTTTCTTTGAAATTATATTTAGAAGGGCTGATTATTAAGTGGTTTTCTTCTTCTTTTATCTTAGCTCCAAATTCTTTCATTAGAGCAATCGTCATTTTAAGATAGGGCTTAGATACCATATCTTCATCTATTTGAATGCTTAATCCGTCTTTTATATATGGGGAGATTTGAAGTAGGGAGGAGAGAAACTGACTGCTTTTATTTGATTCAATCTTAATGGTTTTACCTCCAATTAGTTTACCGCCAATTATTTGAATAGGGAGTTTATCATTTCTTTCAAGATGATTTATTTCTGCTCCTAAATCTTTCAATGCATCTAAGAGTGGTTTAATTGGTCTTTTCCTCATTTGAGGGTCGGCATCTATTTGCCAAACACCGTGTTTAATGGCTAAGAGTGAGATAATAAATCTTGTAACTGTGCCTGCATTATCAGTGAAAATAAGCTTAGAGGGGTTTCTATCTATCTGGGAAAGAATGTTCTGCATCAAAATAGTATCGTCAGCTAAGGATAGGTTTTTTATTGCCTTATCGCTTTTAGACAAATACTTGATTATTAGAAGCCTATTGCTTATGCTTTTTGACGAAGGGACTTTAAATTCTTGCATTCTAGGGGGTTGATATTATTAAAGCTCTATGTCGAAATCATTAATCTTTCTATAAAGAGTTCTTTCGGAGATTCCAAGCTCTTTTGCCGCAGTAGCTCGTTTCCCTTTTGCTCTTTGAAGTGCAGATATTATCATTTTCTTTTCCATATCGACTAATGAGATTGGAGTATCGTCAACTTCAGAATACTCATTATCAACTATTTCATCCTCCTCTTCATCTTCCTCAGTGTCTTGATTTGTTTGGTTATTATAAATCAGACTGCTTGGTTGATTGATAGAAGGAATTAATCGAGGCTCATGAGTTCCATCGCTAAGCATTTGTTTAACAAAATCTTTTAAGTCCTCAATCTCTTTTTTCAAGAGTTGAATTTGTTGCTTATTATTAATTATCGTGAAGATTATTTCTTTTTGGCTGGAGAAATTCTCTTCAAATAAGCTATTGTCAACAACCATTGGTAGGGTGGAAACTACTGGTATATATTTTTTAAGAGTGTCAAGGGTTATAAGTTTCTCCTTTTCAATTATTGATATTTGTTCTGTAACATTCTTCAACTGTCGTATATTTCCTTTCCAGCGGTAGTTAAGAAGGTAGGTTCTTGCTTCATTAGTTAGGCTAATCATCGGCATCTTATATCTTTCGGCTTGTTCAACCGCAAACCTTCTAAAAAGAAGATATATATCATCCTTCCTCTCTCTTAGTGGTGGAACAAAAATGGAAACTTGACATAAACGGTAGTAAAGGTCTTCTCTAAACCTTCCTTTATTTATTGCATCTAAAAGATTTACGTTTGTTGCCGCAACAATTCTAACATCAACCCTAATTGTTTTGCTTGAACCAACAGGAATAAACTCGCCATTTTCTAAAACTCTTAGAAGCTTTGCTTGCATTGACATTGGCAACTCTCCAACTTCATCTAAGAATATGGTTCCTTTGTCTGCTTCTGTAAAATATCCTTTTCTATCTCTGTCGGCAGATGTGAATGAACCCTTAACATGTCCAAACAGTTCGCTCTCTATTGTTCCCTCTGGAATAGCCCCACAGTTAACTGCAATATGTTTATTATGTTTTCTTGGACTATATTGATGAATTATTTTTGAAAAGACTTCCTTCCCAACTCCACTTTCTCCTGTTACCAAAACACTCATATTAGTTTGGGCAACCTGAAGTGAAATTTCCAAAGCTCTATTAAGCTCAGGATTATTTCCTAAGATACCAAATCTTGTCTTAATTGATTGAATGTCTATCATTGTACTCCTTATATTTGAATGCAAAGATACAAAAGAATTGACAAAATGTCAGTTTGTTTATACTAATGTTATAGTAAATATCTTATAGGTAGCAGAATCCATTCAAAAAACTTTTCTATTCCAGAGCGTTTCTTCCA
>JAGNRX010000210.1 GCA_017988355.1 Bacteroidales bacterium
CACTTCGCGCAGTTGCAAGAGGAACAGGCATAGCCCTTAGAAACTACGATAAGTTTACCTTCTTAATCAAATAAGATAGTTCATAACAAGAATACACAAAGAAAGGGAGTTGATTTAATTATCAATTCCCTTTTTGCTATTTCTCCATTGTGCAGGATTTGTTCTTATTGTTGAACTGGATTTTTTTGTATTATCTTTACTTTTTTATATTACGGATTGCTTATCAGTTTACCGTTTGCAAAGCAAGAAATCCACCTCGAGGAAGATATCTTTTATGGATTCCAACGTTTTAGTTTGGGGACATTATAAGTTAAAATCTTTGCAATAAATTTTGGCATCTTCATTTTTTCTACCAGCATATTCTTGCAAAACTCTTGCATTTCTTTTGCAGTACAATCTGTGGTAAATTTACCATCTTTATAACAAAAGCTACAATACATTTTTGATTTTGCACCATCAGCTTCACTCCCTCCTTTTTCTGGATCTTTTTTCATTGGCATGCCACAACTTTGACACATTTTATTCTCCTTTTCCATGTTCTTTTTTTATTTACCTTATTAGTTTTGTCTTATTTTCCTTGTGCGGGATTTATTATCACGTACTTCTTTAATATTAGGATGTTCAATCCGATACTTATTAATATTTCTTTGTATTATCTTGACTTTATTTATATTACGGATTACATCATCGGTTTACCGTTTGCAAAGCAAGTTATCGGCTGTTGCTTTCGTAAGAAAGAATTCCTCCTCGATGGAGATATTGTATTTCTCTTTCACGCGTCAAAGATAGGAAATTGTTTTGGAATAGATTGCAATGTTTATTGGAAAAGTTAAAAATAATGGGTACTACTTACTTATTTTAAGGTTGAGGGAGATAGAAATTGATGGGAATAAGGGAAAAGAATTGTAAAACAAAGGAATAATCTTGTAATTCAAAGGTTTAGTTTAGTAAAACAAAGTAATATTTGAGTAAGGTGGCAGGTTACTTATAGTAAGGTGGCAGGTTACTCGAGTAAGGTGGCAGGTTACTATGTGTAAGGTGGCAGGTTACTGAAATGAAACGAAGATTTAGGAAATCCTTTCTTTGATTTAGAAATTTATTACGGCGTATTAGGGATTTAATACGGCGTTTTAATTTGGGGGAGTTTAGAGATGTGTTTTGTGGAGTTTGATTATAGCCAGCGTTTCTTTTTGAACCAAATTAGGAAACCTATTGCTAGGATAACCATAAGTGCCATAATGCCTCCAAAGACCCATTTTTCATCCATAAATGGTAACCTTACGTTCATTCCGTAGATTCCTGATAGTAGGGTTAGTGGGAGCATGATGGTTGAGATAAAGGTTAGTATCTTCATTATCTCGTTGGTTTTGTTGGTTTGTAGGGAATCGAAGGTTTTGGATAAGCCTTCAATTAGCTCTCCATAGTCTTCAATTAAGTCAAACATCTTTTGGTACTGGTCTAATATATTTCCCCAGTAATCTTCCATATCTTCTTCATACCCTTTTATTCCCCCTGATTCAAACTTGTGGAATACCCTAACTTGTGGTTTGAAGGTGGTGTTTAGGGATATGATATTCTTTCTTGTTATTGAGAGTTGTTCAATTACTTTTTCTGATTTCTTGGTGAAGATATCGTAGTTTATGCCGTCAACCTCTGTTCCTATTCTAAGGATTAGGGTATAGGTTTCGACCATTAATCTATCTAATATATTATATAAAAGACTGTCTGAGCTTTCTATTATCTCTGCTAAGTCTTCGCTATGTGTTTCTTTTTTCTCTTTAAGGTCTTTGAATAGGTTTTTCACTACCCAATGTGAGCGGCCTATAGTTACGATATAGTCTTTTCCCCAAAATATCTTTACTTCCTTAACTCTAATAAATTTATTTGCTTTATCGAAAAATGGGAAATGAAGTACAAGGAAGTAGTAGTCGTCGTATTCGTCAATCTTTGGTCTTTGGTTAACTGAGCGGCAGTCCTCTATGTCAAGGGGGTGAAATTCGTATTCTTCTATAAGGAAATCAAAGTCTTCTTCACTTGGGTTAAGGATATGTAACCACTTAACGTTCTCAAAATTTATAGTCTCTATCATGCCATATCCTCCTTTCTAAAAAAATGCTTTGCAAAAATAAGAAAAAATTAGCAATCTACAACACTATACTATTAATAAAATAATTTTTACTTCATTTTCTCCCCTTAAGTTTTTTCTTTATTATTTATTTTATACCTTTGTAGTCAAATAAGAAATGAATAATGATAAGAACTAATATAATCAATTTATTAAAAACTCTACTTATCTTTTGTTTAATGGCTAGTGCAAACATAGGCTATTCGCAAGAGGTAGATATGAGTCTTAGTATTGTCCTTTTGGTTGAAAATGGAGAAGATATTATGATTGACATAAGTGCTTATGGTGAAAGGGAAGCAATTAGAATAGTTAGTGGAAAGACTGACACTATTCTTATGATTGGAGAAAACTCTTATACAAGGAGGTATTATTATGCAGACTCCGAAACAATAACTATTTATGGCAAGGTTAGAACTTTTGATTGCATGAATAATGAAGGGAAAATCAAAGATATTAACCTTAGAAATAATCTTGAAATTTATAGATTAGCATGTTCTTCAAATAACCTTACGGTTTTGGATGTTACTGGCTTGAAAGACTTAGAATACTTGTCTTGTCATACAAATAATATCTCTCAACTTAATTTAACAGAGCTAAAGAATCTTAAAAATTTAGGTTGTTCAAATAATAATCTTTCTAATTTAGATATTGAAAACTTGACTAAATTAAACACACTTAGCTTTAGTTCTAATCAAATTTCTAATATTGACCTAAATAAATTAAGTGAACTACGATACTTGAATTGTCATAACAATAAACTAAAAGAATTAGATATTAGCAAGAACCCTGATTTAGAGAATATCCTTTTATATGGTAATGACTTATCGACTGATGAGCTTAATAAAATATATTGTGCCCTTAGTGACAGGACAGATAAAGAAATTGGTATTATTAGAACTCTCTATGATGATAATGATAAGAATTATGAATCTGTTATAAAGTCAGATAGCGATATATAT
>JAGNRX010000211.1 GCA_017988355.1 Bacteroidales bacterium
GCATAGGAGGTGGCATAATCATGGTGCCATCCATAATCCTATTCTTTGGAATGAATATCTTAGACGCCAACGCAATATCCCTAACCGCCATGTTACTACCAGTCGGAGCCTTGGGCGTCATAGCCTACTACAAAGCAGGATTAATCGTACTCAAAGACTCACTCCTAATAGCACTCGGACTCTTTTTTGGCTCATTCCTTGGTGGAGAGCTCGCAGTAAACATAAGCGAAACCTTCCTAACAAAGCTCTATGTCTTCATCCTACTATATATCGCAGTCCTTTATCTCGATATCCCTTCCCTCATAAAGAAAAACAAAGAAATACCACCCAAACAAGAAAAAGACCCAATCAAGAAAGCCTTCTGGGTCTATATAGCACTCGGAATAGGAGCAGGCATATTTGCAGGACTATTTGGCAAAGGCGGAGGAATAGTAATAGTACCCATACTTGTAGCCATATTACATTATAGCCCCAAAGCCGCAGCAGCAACCTCCCTTGCCGCCCTACAACTCCCAGTCGGCTTACCCAGCATAATCATCTACGCCCAAAACGGACACCTAAACATAATGTATGCAGTCTTTATAGCAATAGGAATAGTCCTTGGCACCCTATGGGGAACAAAACTCGGCCTAAAACTCCCAGCCACAGTCTTCAAGAAAATCTTCGCCTTCTTCCTACTCGCAGTCGCAGTATATATGATGTTCAAGTAAAAGAAAACCCTATCGAGCATTCAAGCCCATAACAGCATTAATCAGACAAGCGAAATCCCCAATATCTTCTCTCAAACTCCCTATATCCCTTCTCCAAGAAATATCCTCGCCTGATGTTCCCATATTCCTTGATAAAGCATTACAAGAACTAATAAAAGCATTATGGATTAACGTTCTATCCCCATCAATCACCTTCCTTTCCTCACCCTCCGACATCAACCATTCCACCCTAATATTAGCATACCTAACAGCATTTTTCAAGACCACATTCACCAAAACCTGATGTTTAGACCCCTTAACCACATTGTAAATCTCACGAGCCTCATTCAATTCCATAATAGTTATTGTAAAATAAATAAACCCCCACCTTTGCATTCGTCTCCAATTCCTCTTTTGTCTTAGCTCTTGCCATAATTATTTTTATTAATGTTTGTTTCAATTATTCTTTGGCTCTTAAAAACATTTTAACATTATTTAAGTCTCAAATATTGGCAATTTCTCGGACAAATCTGCAAAACTAACCAATATTCAATTAAAAGAAAAGACGTTATATAATTTCTATTGAGGTAAGTAATTCTCTAAACTGACTATATTTGATGATTTCTTTATGTTGTAGTCTGCCAACAATTAATGAAGGATGTAACTTGTATTTTTTAGCAAAAGAGACTATACTATCATGGGTTATTATATCATTTTCATCTATAAATTTACTTTCAAGCTCCTTAGAAAATGTCATCTTAGTAGCAAACTGGTCAGCCTCATCCTCTTTTTCTTTATCATTCACACTAAGCTTATCAAACTCCAAAAACACATCTTTCTTTCCATGCAATAAAATATGACCCAACTCATGAAAGAAGCTAAACCAAAAATTATCACTTCTCTTAAACCTACAAGAAATTTGAATAAGAGGAACATCGCCAACCCATCTTGTTGCACCACTAATCGGAGCATTAGTCAAACAAGGTGTGTGAAGGAGAACAATGCCTACCTCTGAGCAAACATTCTGTAACTGACTAAAGAAGTCATCGGGTTGTGCAACCATAATAGCCCTAATCTTAGGCAGAGAATCCTCTAATAGTTTCTTATTATATACATTCTTAACCTCACAATCTCTAAAATCAATATCCCCTTTTCTAAGCCAAGCCGACACAGCATAAGGATTTTGAACCTGTTTTAAGGAAATCCTAAAAGCAGTCCTTAGCTCTTGAGACAAATAAAAACCCTCCCAAGCAATAGAACTTGAAAGACCAAAAAACCTTAATATGAAACTTGTTTTCTCTATAAAGTTCTTACCCTTAGCAATCCATCCCTTTTTCTCCATCTCCAAAACAGGAAACTGCTTAGCCCATTCAACAGAACCTTCTAATTGTTTAATATTGTCCAACCTTGCCCTATACCCGTCATACTCTGACTGCCTCTTAATCCAAAAATAAGCAGGAATTCCCAACACATTTTCAAACTTCATAGAGCTTTCATAACTAATTGAAGCCTTCCCCTTCACTATCTCATTAATAGTCTTTTCCGACATATCACAACGCATAGCAAACTCCTTCAAACTCATTTTCTCTTCAGAAAGCTTTTCAGAAAGAGTCTCACCAGGGTGAAAAACCTCGTCAGGAAAGAATTGGTTTATCTTGTCTGTCATAATGTTAATTGTTGTTTCTTCAATGGTAATCTTTAATCTCTAAAATCTCAACGCCCCTAATCTCTATCCAAATGTATTTTCCGTCTTTGTCTGTCGGAATTGGCTCTTCATGAGGCGTAAATATTAGTCTATAAGGTTGATCTAAATCACAAGCCCATTGTCCCTTCTTATCCCCAATCAGTTCATGGAACCGTCCAGGCAAATGCCTTATATCCTCAAGGGTCTTAACTGTTCTTAGATCCGAAACTCTCTTAAAATACAACTTAGCCCTTACAAATCCTAACTCCCTACTGCGAGCCTTGGCATCATTAGCATATTTCTCAAGTTTCTTGTTCTTAAACGTAATATTCATTGCAAAGATACTATTAAATAATTCTAATTAACCCAAATGGTGTGTTAAAAATGCTAAAACTATTACCATATAACTATAAATCAATGTTATAAACTAAAACCTATCCCTATCCCCTTTTCCCTCCTCCCTCTCCTGTTTCCTTTCTTTCTTAACCCTCAACAGATGATAAGCCACAAAAATCAATATTGCTATCCCCAAAGGCAAATAAAACAAGACCTTATTCACCGTAACCCATTCTATAATATAATCCATATACTTTGTTTTTTATTCTCTTATTTCGTGTCCTTATCGCATTTAATTATTCAGTATAAATTTACCGTATCATTCTCCTGTTTAAAACCAATACGCATCACACTCCGTTGAGCTGGA
>JAGNRX010000039.1 GCA_017988355.1 Bacteroidales bacterium
CCAATATATCTGGGCTATTGCTCTTCAAAACCGATAGCATACTTTCAGTCTTAGATCGTTTTATAGTTATTATTCTTTGTTCCATACTCCTTTGGTCAGGCATCCTTAAAACAGAATTTAAGATAGAATACTTTATCTTTGCACAGCTTTTCGCCTATTCCATTTCTGCAATTATAGCCCTTATTATCTGCATAAAGAAAGCAGGATTTATAAAACTAAGATGGAACTATCCTTTCATCGTTAAGATAATTAAAGACAGCTATCCCTATGCCACACTAATACTTCTTATGGCCTTCTACAACAAAGCCGATGGTGTAATGGTAGAACGTATTTTGGACGATGGAGCAGAGCAAGCTGGCATTTACGCATCCGCCTTCCGCCTTGTCGATGCAGTAAATATGATAGCCTATCTTTTCTCCATAATCCTTTTACCTCTTTTCTCACGATTGATTAAAAATAATGACGATGTCCGCCCAATAATCAAGGTCTCATTCCACCTACTTCTAATGCTAACTGTTTGTTTTGTTGCTCTAAGTCAGGTCTATGGCTACGACCTAATGCACCTTATGTATAACAAACATATAGAAGAAAGTTCAGAAGTCTTCAGAATACTAAGCATTTGCTTTATTCCAATCTCCATGACCTATATTTTTGGAACACTACTAACAGCAAACGGCTCCTTAAAACACCTAAATATAGTTGCTGGATTAGGAATGGTTCTAAATATCAGCATAAACCTCTTCCTAATACCAAGATTTTTTGCCTTAGGAGCAGCATATTCTTCCTTAGTAGCTCAAACCATAACAGCCATATTCCAAGCCTTGATTGCAATTAAGATATTTAAAATAAAGTTTGACCCAATCTACGCCCTAAAAATACTATTCTTTGTTATCTCCTTAGGACTTTCTGCCTTTATCCTCAAAGACATAACCACTCAGTGGACATACAACCTAATCATAACCTCATTTGCAATGGTTGTCCTAAGCTTTGTATTCAGAATATTCAGCATAAAAGATATCCTTTCCCTACTCAAAGCCTCAAAAGAGTAAGAAAAACTACTCAAGTTAAGTAAACTCTCACTCAAATCAAGTTAAAAAACACTCAAATCAAGCATTAAATTTCTATCTCTTTGTTTAAAATTGCTAAGATGTACATCTCACGCTGCTAAGATGTACATCACAAGCCGCTAAGATGTACATCTCAGTAAGCTAAGATGCACATCTTAGCAAAATGAAACGCCGTATTAGAAATTTAATACAGCGTTTCAGAAATTTAATATGGCGTTTTATGAAAATGAATTAAGCTAATACCTTATTTTATAGTATGTTTTAGCATTTTCCTTGAAAGAGTGATATCAGAAATTTCCTCAATAATCTTTTTAGAGCGTTGTTTGTTTAACCCAATTATTCGAGCCAGATCCGTAATGTCTTTTAATGTTGGTTCCCCTTGGCTGTTTATTGTCGTTGTATGATAACCATTGAAGCCAATACTTGGCAAAATATCGTAGGCAGGGGAGATAATCCAATTGTTATTTACTAATTGGAATGAGAAGTTTTTAGAATGGTCATCTCTATTTGATATAATAATATTGAAGACCATTTGGCGAAAAAGCTTATAAACTTCTTCCATATTATTAGTTAGGATAGCACATGCTTTTAGCAAATCGATATAATCTAAACTTGGTATCCTGTGGTCAGCATTTAATAAACCTGATGCACTTATGGTATGGATTTTCCCTTCTTCTGTTCTGTCGAAACGCTGAACTGCAAAGTACTTACCTAAAATCAATTTTGTTTCTGGCATTTCAATACCACATTCTTTTGCTAGTAGGGAATAATCATATTCTATTTGACCAATATCTTTTGAATCATAAGTACTTTTAAATTTTACAAGCCATTCTTTACCATCTATCTTCACAAAAATCTTCGGTCTTGCGCCACCTGAGGAAGATCCGTACTGATAAAAAGTATCAATTGCTCCTCCATCATAGTCTTTACTTGAAAGAATAGCCTCAGCTTCCTTCGCCAAAACATCAAAATCAATTATACCTTCTTTTTCTTCGCTGCTGTTATCAGGAAAGTACTCTAAGGCTCCTCTACCATTTGAACCAATCAAAGACAAACGCTGTAATATAGTTAGCTTATAAGGGTCTATTCCTTTTTGCTTTAAATAATAATCAAGGATTAGATTACCCCAACCATCAGGAAGGCTATCGCCAAAAACTCCAAAGCCACCTGAGAAAGGAGTTCTTTTGGCTATGAAAACGCCTGTGTTTAATGGTAAGATAAAAGGGGATATTGAAGTTCCTGTTTTTATATATTCAGCATCATATTCAAAAGCACATAAATTATCTGGCGTTATTGCGAGTTTGCCAATAAGCTTTTGGTTTAAAAAAACTTCTAATGAATTTATATTTTTCATATTCCACCTCCTCTTTTACGTTTCTTTGCCTTATCGATATTAATTATCTCGTCAATATTACTATAACTTGTCTTATCGAAAAGTGAAGAAAAATCATCTGTAGCATTAAGTGCAAATGCAATCATAACTAAGCTACGAAGGGAAACCTCTCCCGTTAGTTCAAATTTGCGATATGTTGAAATAGGTATGCCAGAGCGTAGAGAGATTTCTTTTTGGGTGAAGTTTTTTTCTAATCTTCTTTCTCTAACACGAGAGGCTAAAGACGACATTATTCTATCAGGATTTCTATCTGTAAGTGATGCTATAATGTTACTTGATTGGTTTTTCATGCTTAAGTGATACTATGATGTTAGTTGCAAAGATAGTGCAATAAGAGTGAAAAACCAAGAAAAGGGTCTTGTTATTTTCTTTTATAGACTAAGAATTGGAATTCTAAGCTGTTGTTTGGATCAGTTTTTATCTCGCTTTCTGATTCCAAAAGCCAAGTGTTGAGGTCTATTTCTGGGAAAAAAGTATCGGCTTCGAAGTCTTTGAAAACTTTTGTTATATAAAGCTTGTCGCAAAAGGGTAGGGCAGCATTGTAAAGCATTCCTCCGCCCATAATAAAGCTTTTATCGAATTGCTTTGCGTAATCAATTGCCTCTTCAACTGAGTGAATAACTGTTGCACCTTGAACTTTATAGTCCTTATTCCTTGAAATAATAATGTTTTCTCTTTTTGGTAGGGGTTTAAAAGGAAGAGAATTCCACGTGTTTCTTCCCATAATGATTGGGCAACCAAGTGTTGTGCTTTTGAAATACTTTAAGTCTTCTGATATATGCCAAAGCAAATCATTGTCTTTTCCTATTGCATTATTATTTGCAATAGCCACTATAATATTTATCATAATCGTAGTTTTCTTTTGTCTTAAACAGCAATTGGAGCTTTAATTGTAGGGTGGGATTGATAGTTTATAATCTCTATATCCTCATATTTAAAGTCAAAAATGCTTGTAATTTCTTTGTTTAGTTTTAGTTGAGCTAGGGGATATGTCTCTCTTGAAAGCTGAAGGTGAGCTTGGTCAAAATGATTTAAGTAAATATGAGCATCGCCAAGGGTATGAATAAATTCTCCTACTTCAAGCTCGCAAACCTGTGCTATCATATGAGTTAGCAATGCGTAAGATGCGATATTAAATGGAACACCAAGGAATATATCTGCACTCCTCTGATATAGCTGACAGGAAAGTTTTCCATTAGCTACATAGAACTGGAAAAGGATATGGCAAGGGGGAAGAGCCATCTTATCAATTTCCCCAACATTCCAAGCATTTATTAGTAATCTTCTTGAATTTGGGTTAGTCTTTATTTGCTCAATTAGTTCTGTGATTTGATCTATTGTTTCTCCCTCTGGGTTTGTCCAAGACCTCCATTGCTTTCCGTAAATGGGGCCTAAGTCTCCGCTTTCATCTGCCCACTCATCCCAAATTGTAACCTTGTTTTCGTGAAGGTATTTAATATTTGTATTGCCTTGTAAGAACCAAAGAAGTTCATGTATAATTGAACGAGTATGTAGTTTCTTAGTAGTTACCATAGGAAATCCCTCTTGAAGATTATATCTCATTTGATAACCAAATACACTCTTTGTTCCTGTTCCTGTCCTATCTTCTTTTAGGTTGCCATTTTCAAGAACATATTCTAATAAATCTAAGTATTGCTTCATAAAATCTTAGTTGAGAGTTTATTGTTTAGGGTTTAAAGTAGGTATGAAATGCTTATAAAAGGTCTTTTCCTATATCTCTTCTAAAATACTTGCCTTTATAGGAAATCTTATCAACGTTCTTATATGTATTATCTAAGGCCTCTTCTATTGTATTGCCAAAAGAAGTTATTGCAATCACTCTTCCGCCATTGGTTTGTATCTTTCCTTCACTTTCTTTTGTTCCTGCGTGAAAAACAATGCAATCTCTTGTTTCTTCAATGCCAGATATAATATCTCCTTTCTTATAATCCTCAGGATAACCACCAGCAACCATCATAACAGTTGTTGTATATCGTGGGTCAATTTCTAGGTTTACTTTATCAAGTGACTTAGTCCTAAAACTAGAAAATGCTTCTACTATATCGGATTTAATTCTTGGAAAAACGCTTTCTGTTTCTGGGTCGCCCATCCTAACATTATATTCAATAACATAAGGCTCTCCTCCAACATTCATTAAACCAATAAAAATAAAACCTTGGTATGGGATATTCTCTTTCTTAAGGCCTTCAATTGTAGGGATGATAATTGTTTTCTCTACCTTATCCATAAAAGTCTTATCTGCAAAAGGAACAGGGGAAATTGAACCCATGCCACCAGTGTTTAAACCAGTATCACCCTCTAAAATACGTTTATAATCCTTAGCAACAGGTAATACTTTATAGTTTTCACCATCGCTTAACACAAAGACACTACATTCTATTCCTTTCAAGAATTCCTCAATCACAACCTTTGCAGAAGCAGCACCAAACTTAGCATCTTCAAGCATTTCTCTTAGTTCCTTTTCTGCCTCTTCAATAGTTTCAGGAATAATAACGCCTTTTCCAGCTGCTAATCCGTCAGCTTTCAATACATAAGGAGGTTTTGAGGTTTTTAGAAAGGCTATTCCCTCTTCTAATGTCTCCTTATAAAAGGTCTTATATCTTGCAGTAGGGATATTATTCTTTTGCATAAACTCTTTTGCAAAGTCTTTGCTACCCTCAAGTTCTGCTCCTTCTTTGCTTGGCCCAATAACCAAAATATCTCTTAAGTCTTTATCATTATGAAAGAAATTCCAAATCCCGTCAACCAATGGTTGTTCTGGCCCAACAACAAGGATTTCAATTTTCTGACTTAATACAAAATCCTTAATCTTTGAAAACTCAGACCCAACGTTCACATTCTCCCCACACTGTGCAGTCCCTGGATTCCCTGGTGAAATATAAAGCTTTGTTAATAATTTACTTTCTTCAATCTTTCTTGCAATGGCGTGCTCTCTTGCACCACTTCCCAATAATAATATATTCATTTCTATAGTTTTCTTTTCTACTTAAGTATTCTAATTAAATCTAACTGTGTTTGTATGACCATTTCTGCTATAAAATCTATAAATCCTTTATCATCACTATGGGCTTTCTCTAATAGTGTTATATATTCAGAACGAAGAATAGGAGGAATAATAGCAATAGTGTAGGCATTCCTAAGAAGGGAAAGGTTCATTAATAACCTTGCGACCCTTCCGTTGCCATCAATAAAAGGATGTATAAAGACAAATTTCAAATGAGTTAGGGCTGCGAAGCAAATAGGGTTTAATGTCTTTTCATTTTCATTATACCAAAGGACAATTTCATTTATTTCTTTTTCAATATTATTTGGTGAAGTCACACTATATTGACTTCCTGATATAAAAACCTGTTCTTTTCTATACTTGCCTGCTTTCACAGAGTCTATATTCTCATAAAACAAACGGTGAAGCTCTAAAATATCTTCTGCTTTTAGGCTTGAATTATTTACTATTTCATAAATATAATCATAAGCCTTTGCATGCCCTGTTGCTTCGTAGATATCCCTTAGAGGTTTCCCTCCAACAGTTAAACCGTCCTCAATCACAACCTTTGTTTCTGATTCAGTCAGGCTGTTTCCCTCCAAAGCATTAGAAGAAAACGTAAGACCTATCCTATAATATGCTTTTAAAGAATAAAGAGTTTCTTTTGCAAAAGGACGGAAGCTATCAATAATCGCTTTATTCTCAAATGCCTTATCAAATAAACCACTCATATTATCTTTTTCTTTTTCTTGGTGCTTTGCTCTTCGATTTGTATTTTGGAGCTGCTTGTGAGAATTGCTTTTTCTCATCAACCTTTTCTGGGGAGAAATCTCTTAGTTTTGTTGCAAACTCTCCGTCATCAACTAAAGAAAAGTCCATTTGTTTCTTCAACATATTAACACTCTCAACCTTAATCTTTATAGGGTCGCCTAAACGAAAAGTCCTATTGTTTTTCCTGCCAACAACTTGGTAGTTATCTTCATCGATATAATAGAAATCATCGGTTAGGGTTCTAATTGGCACAAGTCCTTCGCATTTGTTTTCGTCAATTAAAACATAAATTCCCCACTTACTGATACCTGAAATAGCTCCCTTAAAGACTTGTCCAATCTTGTCGGAAAGAAATTCTGCTTGTTTGTATTTTACTGATGCTCTTTCTGCTTCGGCTGCTTTCTTTTCCATTAAAGAGCAGTGTTCACACTTTAATTCGTAAACATCCTTATCTGCTGAAGGTTTATCCTCTAAGTAACGTTCCAAAAGTCTATGAAGCATTAGGTCAGGATAGCGTCTGATTGGAGATGTGAAATGAGAATAATAAGGGAATGAAAGCCCGTAATGTCCTATGTTATCGGTTGAGTAATATGCTTTTGACATTGTTCTAATTGCAATGCTTGAAATCATACTTTCTTCACCTTTTCCTGCAATTGAAGCAAATAAATCATTAAAACTCTTAACAAGTAAACTACGACTTCCAGTGTTTATTACATATCCTAATTTGCCAACAAACTCTGTAAATGTGCTTAGTTTATCTGGGTTTGGCTCATCGTGAACTCTATATATAAATGTCTTAGCTTCTTTCTTTTTTCCTTTGTCTTTTCCTATCTTTTCGGCAACTCTTTTATTGGCTAAGAGCATAAATTCTTCAATTAACCAGTTAGCTTCTTTCGATTCTTTAATAAATATACCTATTGGTTTTGAGTTTTCATCTAAATTGAATTTTACTTCTTGGCTTTCAAAATTAATTGCACCTGTTTTAAATCTTTTCTTCCTAAGAATTGTTGCAAGGCGATTAACAGGAAGTATAATATCCTTCATCTCTCCTTTTTCTTCTTCAATTGTTTTCTGAACTTCCTCGTATGCAAATCTCCTATCAGAATTAATAACTCCTTTTCCAAACCACTCACTAATAATTTCAGCCTTTGCATTCATTTCAAAAACTGCAGAAAAGGTTAAGCTATCTTCATTAGCTCGAAGTGAACAAACCATATTTGAAAGCTTTTCTGGCAGCATCGGTATTGTTCTATCGACTAAATAAATAGATGTTGCCCTATTATATGCTTCCTCATCAAGTGCTGAGCCTGGTCTAACATAGTAGGTTACGTCTGCAATATGTACTCCTAATTCAAAGTTGCCATTAGGGAGTATTTGAAAAGAAATTGCATCATCATAATCCTTTGCATCTACCGGGTCAATGGTTATTGTGGTTGTATTTCTAAAATCTCTCCTTCTTTTTATCTCTTCTTTAGGAATTTCAATAGGGATTTTATCAGCTTCTTCTTCGACTGCATCAGGAAAAGATAGAGGAAAACCATATTCTGCTAAGATTGAAAGCATTTCTGTATTGTTCTCTCCTCTTTTTCCTAAGATTTGAACTACTTTTCCAAAAGGATTATTTGCTCTCTCAGGCCATTCTGTCATTTCAACCAAGACCTTATCATCTTCTTTTGCACCATTAATATCTTCTTTAGGGATGAAAATATCCACAGGCATTGATGTGCTGTCGGAAATGAAGAAAGCGTATTTTTCATGTATCTGAACAGAGCCTACAAATGTTGTTTGGCTTCTTGAAATGATTTCCGTAATTTGTCCTTCTTGTTTCCTGCCTTTTCTTCTTGGGAATAAATAAACCTTAACCTTGTCTTTATTAAGTGCATGGTTAGTATTGTTAGGAGATATGAAAATATCCTCTGTGCCATTATCTGGAATAACATAAGCCTTAGAGGTCTGCTTCATGTCAACCGTTCCAATAATATAGTTAGAAGGAAGGATTTGGTCGTTGATATATCTTGCATCTAAACGATACTTACCCTTCATTTCCTCAATTAAGATTGAATCTTCTGCCAATTGAAGTATATTGTTTAGAATCATCTGCATTGAAGCCCTGTCATTTGTTCCAAGACGAGATGCTACTTGCTTATAGTTTAGTGTTTCAAAAGGATTTACAGCGAATACTTTTAAGATTGAATTGATTATTGCGGTTTGATTTTTGATTTTTGTATCCATAGTACTTATTATTTGACTACAAAGATAAGTAATTCACTCGAATTTCATAAGAATTGAGAAGAAAAAAGATAAAATGCGGACTTAGTGAAATGAATCACTGTTTCAAGAAAATGAATCAAAGAAAGAATTTGCTGAATCAAAGAAAGGATTTTCTGAATCAAAGAAAGAAAAAATTAAAACAAAGACTTAGTAGTCTTATTTTATTTGTATTTTTGTGAATCCATATTTAGAAGAAAAGAAATTATGACCCCACTTGAAGATAATAGAGAAAAGTATAAGGAATTGATAGAAAAGTATCCAGTTTTTAGATATAAGAATTTTGGGTATAAATTAAGCGAGGATAAAACCGTAATAATACTTTATTTTGAGTTTGAGTGTGGTGAACATATCTTTAAACCAGAAATTGAGTTCTTTGCAAATAAGTTTTTTGTTGAACCCGAAATGGAACCTGATGACCTTTCTCTTATTGCTTTTAATATTGGTATGATTGAGCTTATAAGTTATTGGAAAGCATTTGCATCTCCAGTTCTTATTATTGAAACAGGCTTTCTATCAGAGAAACAAATCGCATTTTGGAAAAAACTCTACTTCAATGGGCTTGGAGAGTATTTCTACCTTAACTCTATTGATACAAATATTAAAGACTTTATGATAATTGTGTCTATGGGTAAGGAGTATAAGAAGTTAAGCTTTAAGCAAGAAATAGATAAAAACAAGGTTATTGTTCCTATTGGTGGAGGAAAGGATTCGGTTGTTACATTAGAATTATTAAGAAAAAGTTCAATGGAAATCTTGCCTTTAATTATCAATCCAAGAGGAGCAACCCTAAACTCCATTGAAGCTGGAGGATTTTCTCAAAATGATTATTTAAAGATTAGAAGGACAATAGATAAACACCTTTTAGAGCTAAATGATAAGGGATACCTTAATGGTCATACTCCCTTTTCAGCAATGCTTGCCTTTGTTTCTCTTTTCTCTTCACTTATGACAAATACTCCAAATATTGCCCTAAG
>JAGNRX010000040.1 GCA_017988355.1 Bacteroidales bacterium
AAGAAAAACTAAGTATTTGAGGGTTTAAACATCTTTTTAAGTCAGAAAAAACTTATTTATAGAGTGGGTTGGATTTTACAACGGTCTTTATTCGCTATCCTATACCACTTTTCTAATCTGCAAATATATATATAATAACTCAATTAGCAAAAAAAACTTTTAAAAAATTTAATATTATTTCTCACACTCTTTTTTGCATTTCTCTTTTTTACGTGGATTCACTATATTAGTTTCAATTCACACTAATAGGGTTAAAGCATTTGAACTCCTTTTTGAGTTATGATGGAGCTGAGTTTTTAGGGCTTGAAAACGATTGTTTTATTATAGGATAAAACCTGAAAAAACGATACTAAAAGGCTAATTATTAAAATGATTTTTATCATCCATTTTGTCTCATAAAAAAAAGAGTTATCTTATTGATAACTCTTTAATTATTAAATATCTGATTATGCTTGCCCCATTGGATTCATTTGATATGGTAGGGTTTGTTCTGGTTCTGTTATTACTCCATTTTGTTGTTCATATTTTTCAATATTTTCTTTTAATGCATATAACAATCTTTTTGCATGCTGTGGAGAAAGAATTGACCTTGAACGAACTTGAGCTTTTGGAACTCCAGGCATAACTTGAATAAAATCAACTATGAATTCTGTTGAGGAATGTGTAATTAGTTGAAGATTTGAATAAATTCCAGGTGCTACTTCTGCTGGTAATTCAATATCCATCTTTTGCTCTTTGTTGTTTTCCATATTTTTAAATATTTTGCCCTTATAAAACACTAGACCTAAAGTGGTATAATGTTTTATAAGGGCAAGTTTTATTACTTTCTAATTATTCTTCTTTAGCTTTACGACCTCTTCTAGTTGGTGCGTTTTGAGCTGCTAGTTCTTCCAATTGTTGTTTATTTGCAACGAAAGCATTTCTGTATTCTTTTAATCCTGTTCCTGCAGGAATTAGATGTCCTACTAAAACGTTTTCCTTTAATCCTAACAAATCGTCTTGCTTTGCATTTATTGCTGCTTCTGTCAATACTTTTGTTGTTTCTTGGAATGATGCTGCTGATAAATAACTCTTGGTTTGAAGAGAAGCTCTTGTAATACCTTGAAGTATTTGGCGTGCTGTTGCTGGCTTAGCTTCACGTGCAGTTATTTGGACTTTGTCTTTTCTCTTTAGAGTTGAGTTTTCGTCCCTTAGTCCTCTTGCACTAATGATTTGTCCATTAACATAATTTTCACTATCACCTTGGTCTTCTATAACTTTCATTCCATAGATACTATCATTAATTTCATGGAATTCAATTTTATTAGCTACTTCTCCTTCTAGGAAACTAGTGTCACCTGGGTCTTGTATTTCAACCTTACGCATCATTTGTCTAACGATAACTTCAAAGTGTTTGTCATTAATCTTCACTCCTTGTAAACGATAAACTTCTTGAACTTCATTTACGATATATTCTTGAACTCGCATAGGTCCCTTAATTGCAAGAATGTCTGCAGGGGTAATTGCTCCTTCACAAAGTGGTGAGCCAGCCTTTACATAGTCGTTTTCTTGGGCAAGGATTTGTTTAGATGTTGATACGAGATAAGGACGTGTTTCTCCTGTCTTGCTTGTGATTATGATCTCACGATTTCCTCTCTTAAGTTTCTTCATTAATGAAACTACTCCGTCAATTTCAGCAACTACTGCAGGATCTGATGGGTTACGAGCTTCAAATAATTCAGTTACTCTTGGAAGACCTCCTGTGATATCTCCAGATTTTCCAAATGAACGAGGTATCTTTACTAATACTTCTCCAGCACTAAGCTTTTGACCATCTTCAACCATAATATGAGAACCTACTGGTATGTCATATATTTTTAATACTTCTCCTGAAGAATTAACAATTGTTATTGCTGGATTTTTAGCTTTTTGACGAGATTCAATAACCACCTTGTCTTGTAGTCCGGTTTGGTCATCTGACTCCACTCTAAAGGTAATTCCTTCAACAACGTTCTCAAATGCAACCTTTCCTTGTACTTCTGTAATAATTACTGCATTATATGGATCCCATTCTATTATCAAGTCACCTTTCTTAACAAATGAATTGTTTTCAAAGAATAACTTTGCACCGTATGGGATATTACCTGAGGCTAAAATTGCTTCAGTATTAGGATCTATAATTCTAAATTCTGCAGATCGACCTATAACAACTTGATATTTCTGATCAGTTGAGGATTTAGCTTCAACAAAACGTAATTCATCAATTATTAACTGACCTTCATATTTAGCAAAAATTCTTGAACCTGTTCCTATATTTCCTCCTGCAACTCCCCCTACGTGGAAAGTACGAAGAGTAAGCTGAGTTCCTGGCTCTCCAATTGATTGAGCAGCAATTACACCAACAGCTTCTCCTTTTTGAACCATTCTTCCGTATGCAAGGTTACGGCCATAACATTTTGCACATACTCCATATTTAGATTCACAAGTTAGAACTGAACGGATTTCAACCTCTTCAATTGGTGAGTTTTCAATTTCCTTACAAATTTCTTCTGTAAGCTCTTGCCCTGAACTTGCTAGTAATTCTCCTGTTAGTGGATGAATTATATCGTGAAGTGTTACTCTACCTAAAATTCTATCGTATAAAGTCTGTACTATTTCTTCATTCTTCTTTAATGCTGTTGTTGGGATACCTCTTAGAGTTCCACAGTCTTCATCAGCAATAATAACATCTTGAGCTACGTCAACCAAACGACGAGTTAGATATCCTGCGTCAGCTGTTTTAAGAGCTGTATCGGCAAGACCCTTACGAGCACCGTGGGTTGAAATAAAGTATTCTAAAACAGATAGTCCTTCTTTAAAGTTAGAGATAATTGGGTTTTCGATAATTTCAGCTCCTGTTGCACCAGACTTTTGAGGCTTTGCCATAAGTCCACGCATTCCTGAAAGCTGACGAATTTGCTCCTTTGATCCACGGGCTCCAGAATCAAGCATCATAAATACTGGATTGAAACCTTGACGGTCTGTTGCAACTTCTTTCATTACAATGTTTGTCAAATCTCTATTAGTATTTGTCCAAACATCAATAATTTGATTGTATCTTTCATTGTTGGTGATAAGTCCCATTTGATAGTTAGCAATAACCTCAACAACTTCTTCATTTGCTTTGTCTATAAGTATAGCTTTTTGTTCAGGAATAATAACATCACCTAAGTTAAATGATAGTCCTCCCTTAAATGCCATTCTATATCCTAAGCTTTTTATATCATCAAGAAATCTTGCAGTTTTTGCAGTTCCACAAACTTTTAATATATCTCCTATAATGTCTCTAAGAATAGTTTTCTTTAAAACTTGATTTACATAACCAAATTCTTCTGGAACAACTATATTGAATAATACTCTACCAACAGTAGTTTCTATCCTTTCAACTTTTTGTTCTCCAGATTTATCAATAAAAGTTCTCCTTAATTTAATACTAGCATGCAAATCAACTGCCTTTTCATTATAAGCAATTTGAACTTCTTCAGAAGAATAGAATAATTTACCTTCTCCTTTTACTGTTCTTTCTGCATCAGATAATCTTCCTTTGGTCATATAGTATAGACCAAGTACCATGTCTTGAGATGGAACCGTTATTGGAGCTCCGTTTGCAGGGTTAAGAATATTATGAGAAGCTAGCATTAGTATTTGAGCTTCAAGAACAGCAGCATTTCCAAGTGGAACGTGTACTGCCATTTGGTCTCCATCGAAATCGGCATTGAAAGCAGAACAAACTAGAGGGTGAAGCTGTATTGCCTTTCCTTCAACTAATCGAGGTTGGAAAGCCTGAATACCTAAACGGTGAAGTGTTGGAGCACGGTTTAAGAGAACTGGATGTCCTTTTAATATATTCTCCAAAATTTCCCAAACAACAGGGTCTCTCCTATCAACTATTTTCTTTGCTGATTTAACTGTTTTCACTATTCCTCTCTCAAGCATCTTACGAATAATAAATGGCTTGAAAAGTTCTGATGCCATATCTTTCGGAAGTCCGCATTCGTGAAGTAGTAAGTCTGGTCCAACAACAATAACAGAACGACCTGAATAGTCAACACGTTTCCCTAATAAGTTTTGACGGAAACGTCCTTGTTTTCCTTTTAAGCTATCTGATAATGATTTTAAAGCTCTATTTGATTCTGATTTAACAGAACTGACTTTTCTTGAGTTGTCAAATAATGAATCAACAGCTTCTTGTAACATCCGCTTTTCATTTCGCATAATTACATCTGGAGCTTTAATTTCAATTAGTCTCTTTAAACGATTATTTCTTATAATAACCCTTCTATATAGGTCATTAAGGTCGGATGTTGCAAAACGACCTCCATCTAAAGGAACTAACGGACGTAACTCCGGTGGAATAACAGGAACAACTTGAACAATCATCCACTCAGGACGATTCTCAATTCTATTTTGTGCATCTCGGAATGCTTCAACAACATTTAGCCTTTTTAATGCCTCTTGTTTTCTTTGTTGAGAGGTTTCTCTGTTTGCTGTATGTCTTAAATCGTATGATAATTTATCTAAATCTAAGTCTTTCAACAGTACAATTAATGCCTCAGCACCCATTCTTGCGATAAATTTATTTGGGTCTTTATCGTCTAAAAGCTGATTTTCTGCAGGAAGAGAATCTAGACATTCAAAATATTGAGTTTCATCTAATAAAGCGCCTTTCTTAATCTCCTCTTTTTCGACAATACCTTGATTAATTACAATGTATTTTTCGTAATATATTACTTGCTCTAATTCTTTTGTTTTTAAACCAAGTAGTGCTCCAATTTTATTAGGTAATGAGCGGAAAAACCAAATGTGAGCAACAGGAACAACCAATTGTATATGCCCCATTCTCTCTCTACGGACTTTCTTTTCAGTTACTTCAACACCACAACGGTCGCAAACAATCCCCTTATATCTAATCCTCTTGTATTTCCCACAATGACATTCCCAATCTTTTATTGGTCCAAATATTCTTTCGCAGAAAAGACCATCTCTTTCAGGTTTATAAGTTCTGTAATTTATAGTTTCAGGCTTCAACACCTCTCCTCTTGAACGTTCAAGAATTGATTCAGGTGAAGCAAGACTAACTGTCATTGAATTAAAATTACTATTTATTAAGTTTTCTTTTTTTATTGCCATGATATTTAATGCTAAATGATTTGTTTATTGAACTACTTTTTGATTAGTTGTTTTTATTAGTGTCAAATGTGACTTCTAATCCTAATCCTCTTAGTTCATGTATTAAGACATTAAATGATTCTGGAATACCAGGTGTTGGCATATTGTCTCCTTTAACAATTGCTTCGTAAGCCTTAGCACGTCCAACAACATCATCTGATTTAACAGTTAAAATTTCTTGAAGGATGTTAGCTGCTCCAAAAGCTTCTAAAGCCCAAACTTCCATCTCTCCAAAACGTTGACCTCCAAATTGAGCCTTTCCTCCTAATGGTTGTTGTGTAATTAGAGAGTAAGGTCCGATTGAACGAGCATGCATCTTATCATCTATCATATGATGAAGTTTAAGCATATAGATGTAACCTACAGTTGCTGTTTGATCAAATCTTTCTCCTGTTTCACCATCGTATAAATAACATTTTCCGTTTTCAGGTAAGCCTGCTTTCCTCATATATTCATTAACTTCATCTAAGCTAGCTCCATCAAAAATTGGTGTTTGGAAAGTTAATCCTAATTCCTTTCCTGCCCAACCTAAAACAGTTTCAAATATCTGACCAAGGTTCATACGAGAAGGAACACCCAGAGGATTAAGAACAATATCAACTGGCTTTCCATTTTCTAAGAATGGCATATCTTCTTCACGTACTATTCTTGCAACAATACCTTTATTTCCGTGACGACCAGCCATCTTATCTCCAACTTTCAGTTTACGTTTCTTAGCAACATAAATCTTAGCCATTTGAATAATTCCAGCAGGTAAATCATCTCCTATAGATGTTACAAACTGCTTTCTAGCATATACACCTTGGATTTCTCTTGAACGAATATTGTAATTATTCAACAACTCTTTAATTAAAGAATTTGTCTCTTTATCTGATGTCCATTTATTTGGATTAACATTACTATAGTCAATCGCTAATAGCATTTTTTGGTTAAACTTAGCTTTCTTTGGGATAAGTTCTTCACTAAATGTTGAATATATTCCTTGAGAAACCTTTCCTGCCAATATTACTATTAATTTATCGACCAATTTATTCTTATGATCAAAAAGTTCTTTTTCACATTGCTCTTTTAGATCTTTAATAATATCTTTGTCTTTTGCTCTTGACTTCTTATCTTTATGAATTCTTGTAAATAGCTTTTTGTCAATAACAACTCCAGCAATTGATGGTGGAACTTTCATCGAAGCATCTTTAACGTCACCTGCTTTGTCTCCAAAGATTGCTCTAAGTAGTTTTTCTTCAGGTGTTGGATCAGATTCTCCTTTTGGTGTAATTTTACCAACAAGAATATCTCCTTCTTTTACGTAAGCTCCAATTCTAACCATTCCTTTTTCGTCAAGGTCTTTTGTTGCTTCAACACTAACGTTAGGAATTTCTTGTGTAAGTTCTTCTAAACCTCGTTTAGTCTCTCTTACTTCGGTAATAAATTCTTCAACGTGAACAGAAGTAAATAAGTCTTGTTTTACTATTTTTTCTGAAATAACAATAGCATCTTCATAGTTATAACCTTTCCAAGGCATAAATGCAACTTGAAGGTTTCTTCCTAATGCTAATACTCCATCTTTGGTAGCATAGCCCTCAGAAAGGACTTGATCTTTCTTAACCTTGTCTCCTTTTTTAACAATTGGACGAAGGTTAATTGAAGTTCCTTGATTGGTTCTTTGGAATTTAGTGAAATAATATGTTTTAGCATCATCGTCAAAACTTACCTTCCTCTCTTTCTCATCTCGAGCGTATCGAATAGTGATTTTATCAGCATCAACATATTCAACTACACCATCTCCTTCAGCAATAAGTAATACTCTTGAGTCTTGTGCTACAAATGGCTCTATTCCTGTTCCAACTATTGGTATTTCAGGATTTAATAATGGTACAGCTTGACGCATCATATTAGATCCCATTAATGCACGGTTAGCATCATCATGCTCCAAGAATGGAATTAAAGAAGCCGCAATTGAAGCAATTTGATTTGAAGCAACGTCCATTAAATGAATTTCTTCAGGTGCAACAATTGGGAAATCCGCCATTTTTCGAGTTTTAATTCTTTCCTCAACGAATTTTCCATCTTTAGTTATGTGAGTTGTTGCTTGCGCTACAATCATATCCTCTTCTTCTTCCGCACTTAAGTAAATAGGGCTCTCATCATTAAGGACTTTGCAGTTTTCAACTTTATAATATGGGGTTTCAATAAAACCTAAATTATTAATCTTTGCAAATATACATAATGAAGAAATCAAACCAATATTTGGCCCTTCTGGAGTTTCAATTGTACATAATCTACCATAGTGAGTATAGTGAACGTCACGAACTTCAAATCCTGCTCTTTCTCTTGAAAGTCCACCAGGTCCTAAAGCAGAAATACGTCTTTTGTGAGTAAGTTCAGCCAAAGGATTTGTTTGATCCATAAATTGAGACAATTGGTTTGTTCCAAAGAATGAATTAATTACTGATGATAGGGTCTTTGCGTTGATAAGATCAGTTGGAGTAAAGACTTCATTATCTCTAACGTTCATTCTTTCTCTAATTGTCCTTGACATACGAGCTAATCCTACACCGAATTGAGAATATAATTGCTCTCCAACAGTTCTAACCCTTCTATTGCTTAAGTGATCTATATCATCAATATCAGTTTTTGAATTGATTAGTTCGATTAAATATCTAATGATAGATATTATATCTTCTTGAGTTAAGACTTTAACATCGCTCGGAACCTTTAGGTTTAATTTGGTATTAATTCTATAACGACCAACATCTCCTAAATCATAACGTTTGTCCGAAAAGAATAATTTTTCTATAATACCTCTAGCGGTTTCTTCATCTGGTGGTTCTGCACTTCTTAGTTGTCTATAAATAAACTCAACAGCTTCCTTGGCATTGTTTGCTGTATCTTTTTGAAGTGTATTAAAAATAATAGAATAGTCACTTGATGATGAGTCTTCGGTATGTAGTAGTACTGTTTGAACGCCTGATTGAAGAATTTCATCAACGTTCTCTTCTGTTAATTCGGTTTCCCTATCTATAATAACTTCTGTACGTTCAATTGAAACAACTTCTCCGGTATCTTCATCAACGAAGTCTTCAATCCAAGCGCGTACAACTCTTGCTGCTAACTTTCGACCAACAACCTTCTTAAGATTAGTTTTGGTTACTTTAAATTCTTCAGCAAGATTAAAAATCTCTAAAATATCTTTATCTGTTTCATAACCTATCGCTCTAAGTAGAGTTGTAATAGGTAGTTTTTTCTTTCTGTCAATATAAGCGTACATGACGTTATTAATGTCAGTAGTAAACTCCATCCAAGATCCCTTAAATGGAATAATACGTGCAGAGTATAATTGCATTCCATTAGCATGATTACTCGTTCCAAAGAAAACCCCTGGTGAACGATGCAATTGCGATACTACAACTCTTTCTGCTCCATTAACAACAAAAGTACCCTTAGGTGTCATATATGGAATCATTCCTAGATATACATCTTGAATGATTGTTTCAAACTCTTCATGTTCTGGATCTGTACAGAACAATTTTAATTTAGCTTTCAATGGAACGCTAAATGTTAATCCTCTCTCTAAACATTCTTGAATAGAATAACGAGGCGGATCAATAAAATAATCGAGAAATTCTAAAACGAAATTATTCCTCGCATCTGAAATTGGAAAGTTTTCTGAAAACACTTTATACAAGCCTTCATTAACTCTATTTTCAGAATTTGTTTCAAGTTGGAAAAAATCTTGAAACGATTTTAATTGAATATCCAAGAAATCAGGATAATCAAATGGTTTTACAGATGCAAAACTTACTATGTTGGATTTATTGTGTGCCAAGGTTTAAATATTAATTAGTAAAAAAATAAGATTTATACAAACACAAACAAGGAATAGGTATTCTTAAGTTAGAATACCATATTCCTATGATAATTTTGTTGTGAAATGTCTTATTTTATTTCAACTTTCGCACCAGCTTCTTCTAATTGAGCTTTTAATGCTTCAGCTTCATCTTTTGATACTCCTTCTTTTAAAGGTTTTGGAGCTGCATCAACAAGTTCTTTTGCTTCTTTTAGTCCAAGACTACAAAGGTCTTTTACTAATTTAACAACATTTAATTTAGATGCACCAGCTTCCATAAGCATAACATCAAATGAAGTTTGTTCTTCTACTACTGCTGCTGCTGCTGCTGGACCTGCTACTGCTACTGCTGCTGCTGCTGGTTCAATACCATATTCATCTTTTAAGATGTCAGCTAATTCTTTAACTTCTTTAACTGTTAGGTTAACCAATTGTTCCGCAA
>JAGNRX010000212.1 GCA_017988355.1 Bacteroidales bacterium
GCTAACATTACTGTTTCACCATTTAGGTTAAAGTCTTCTAATAACCATTGGCAGAACTTATCGCTATCATCAATTGGCATTTCAATCATTGTGTAGAAAGCTCCTTTTGGCATTGGGCAGAAACATCCTGGGATAGCATTTATTGCTTCCACAAGCACGTGACGGCGTTTGTCGTATTCTGCAAGTACATCTGTGAAATAAGAATCTGGAGTATCAATTGCAGCTTCTGAGAATATCTGTCCAAAGAAAGGAGGACAAAGTCTTGCTTGAGCCATACGCATTGCTGCTCCCATTAGTTCTTTATTCTTAGAGATAATGCAACCAACTCTTGCTCCACATGCGCTATAGCGTTTTGATACAGAGTCAACTAATACCACATTTTGTTCTAAGCCTTTAAGGTTCATTACTGAATTATGTTCAACTCCATCATAGCAAAACTCTCTGTAAACCTCATCAGCAAATAAATATAAATCATGTTTCTTAGCTAACTGACCTAAAACATTAAGTTCTTCTTGTGAGTAAAGGTATCCAGTTGGGTTATTTGGGTTACAAACCATAATAGCTCTTGTTTTAGGAGTTATGGCTTTTTCAAATTCTTCAATAGGAGGAAGTGCAAATCCATCTTCAATATGAGATGGAATTGTTTTGATAACTGCATCTGATTGTATTGCAAATGAATTGTAGTTTGTGTAGTAAGGTTCTGGAATAATTACTTCTTCCCCTGGGTTTAAGCAAGCTGCAAAAGCAAATTGAAGAGCCTCAGAACCACCATTTGTAACTATGATATCATGTTCTGTGATATCAATATGATGTTTTTGGTAGTAACCAGCTAATTTCTTTCTATAAGAAAGGTTTCCAGCTGAGTTGGTATACTCAACAATTGACATATCAGCATTTTTCATTGCTTCAATAGCTCCTTTTGGCGTTAGGATATCAGGTTGTCCGATATTCAAATGATGAACCTTTATACCTCTTTCTTTTGCTGCGTCAGCATAAGGTACAAGTTTTCTAATTGCTGAAGCAGGTAAAGATTTACCCTTTTTAGATATTTGTGGCATAATAAATTTTCTTTTTGTTATTATTTATTTGTCTTAATTAATTTGTAGGGGAATTTAGAACAGTTCCTTTGATTCTAAGAACAACTCTATTATTACTTGCATTTGATTCAACAGTTACTGATTTGTTGATTGGTCCTGGGTTACCAGTATTGTATTTTACTCTAATACCTGCACTTTGTCCTGGCATCAGTGGTTCTCTTGGCCATGAAGGAACAGTACATCCACATGATGAACGAACATTAGAAAGAATTAATGGAGCTTTTCCTGTGTTTTTATATGTAAATGTTGTTTCTCCATTTCCGTTTCTCTGAACATCACCATAGTCATGCTCTAATTTCTCAAACGTTATTTCCGCTTGGGTTCCTGATGGTTTGCTTGCTGGAGCAGCTGATTTATTGTTTTGTGCGAAAGCTCCGAATGTAACTCCAAATACGAGGAGTAATGATAAAACTAATTTTTTCATATTACTGTTTGTTTTAAATTATTAATGTTCTTTTCTAATTACCTTTCCTGTAAGTATAAGAACGATACGAGGTTTTTCAGGATCGTTGGTCGATACAGTGATACTTCTTTTAATATCTGATATAATATTTGTGTTATACGTTATCTTAATTTCTCCACTTTGAGAAGGCATAACTGGATCCTTCGACCATTTTGGAGTTGTGCAACCACAAGATGCAACAACATTATTAATTATCAAAGGACTCTTACCCTCGTTCTTAAACTTAAATATAGCTTCACCATTATCTCCTGCAAAAATCACGCCATAGTCATGTGAAGTTTTCTCAAAAACAATATTCGGTTTACTATTTGATGTTTTTGTTTGAGCATTTATGCTATTAGGTATAACAAATAAACAACATAAAAAGTAAGTGTATAATGATAGTTTTATTATATTTTTAGTCCAGTTTCTCATTTTTTAGCAAAATCTAAGTTGCAAAGTTAAGCATAATTTTAAAGGACTTAAAAACTATTTGAATTTATTTTTATCTTTGCAGTCAAGCAAATAAGTTTTTTCAGCAAATAATACTTTAATATTATGGAATATTTCGCACACCCAACAGCAGTAATAGATGAAGGTTGCAACATTGGACTTGGAACAAAAATTTGGCACTTCTCTCATATTATGATAGGTGCAGTTCTTGGAGAAAAATGCAATATAGGACAAAATGTTGTGGTTTCACCAGAGGTTGTACTTGGTAATAATGTAAAGGTTCAGAATAATGTATCGCTTTATACAGGGGTTATTTGTGAGGATGATGTCTTCTTGGGACCTTCTTGTGTATTTACAAACGTAATAAATCCTCGTTCTGCCGTAAACAGAAAAGATCAATATGCTCAAACAAGAGTTGGTCGTGGAGCTACAATTGGAGCAAATGCAACAATTGTTTGTGGTCACGATATCGGGAAGTTTGCTTTTATTGGAGCTGGATCAGTTGTAACAAAAACCGTCCAAGACTACGCACTTGTTGTTGGAAACCCTGCGAAACAAATAGGCTTTATGAGTGAGTTTGGTCATAGGCTTGAGTTTAATGAAAATGGTATTGCTGTTTGTCCAGAATCAAATCATCAGTATAAATTAGAAAACGAAAAAGTTACTAGAATAAAATAATAATATGAAAAACTTTGGTATAATTGGGGTTGCAGGATATATTGCACCACGACATCTAAGAGCCATTAAAGACACAAATAATGACCTAATAGTTGCCCTTGACAAGTCTGACACAGTTGGAATAATGGATAGTTATTTCCCAAATTGTTCTTTCTACACAGAATTTGAACGTTTTGATAGATATGTTGAGAAAATCAAACACACAGAAAGAAAATTGGATTATGTTACTGTATGTACTCCGAACTACCTTCACGATAGCCATATTAGGTTTGGACTTAGGGCTGGAGCAGATGTGATTTGTGAAAAGCCTCTTGTTCTAAATCCTTGGAACATTGATGCACTTTCTGTTATGGAAAAGGAAACTGGAAAGAAGGTTAATACAATTCTCCAACTAAG
>JAGNRX010000213.1 GCA_017988355.1 Bacteroidales bacterium
AATATTCTTAATAATCCTGATGTCTTAATGCAGGTTATTAAAGATGAACTCCTTGATATTAAAGAAAGATTTGGCGACAATAGATATACAAGAATAGAATACTCATCTTCTGACTTTAAAATAGAAGATATGATTGCTGACGAAGAGATTGTTATTACGATTTCACATCTAGGCTATATCAAACGTACTCTCTTGTCTGAATATAAGGTACAAAACAGAGGAGGAAAAGGATCTCGTGGTGCAAGATCCAGAGATGAAGACTTTATAGAACATATCTACACTGCAACAATGCATAACTATATTCTTTTCTTTACCGAAAAAGGACGTTGTTATTGGATGAGAGCTTTTGAAATTCCAGAAGGAACAAAAGTTTCAAAGGGTAGAGCAATTCAAAACCTTATCAGCCTTGAACCAGATGATAATGTTAAAGCATACATCAATACAAAAGACCTTAAAGACTTAGAATATGTAAATAACAACTACATTATCCTATGTACTAAGAACGGTATTATTAAGAAAACCAGCCTTGAAGCATATTCACGTCCAAGAATCAATGGAATTAATGCAATAACAGTTCGTGATGGAGATGTTCTTCTGGAAGCAAAACTTACTAATGGTAACCATGAGATATTTATGGCTCTTCATAGTGGTAATTGTATTCGTTTCTCAGAATCGAAGGTTAGGCCAATGGGAAGAAATGCATCGGGAGTGAAAGGAATTACTCTTAGAAATGAAGATGATTTCGTGATTGGCATGGTTTCTGTAGAGAATGGAGAGAAGGACATACTTGTTGTTTCTGAAAAAGGATATGGAAAACGTTCCTCTGTTGATGAATATCGTCACACAAATAGAGGAGGAAAAGGTGTTAGAACATTGAAGATAACTGAGAAAACAGGTAGTCTTATTTCAATAAAAGATGTTGATGACACTGGCGACCTAATGATTATCAATAAATCAGGCATAACAATAAGAATAGCAATTGCAGACCTTAGAGTTTTGGGTAGAGCAACACAAGGAGTGAGACTTATTAAGCTAAAAGGTGATGATGAGATTGCAGCAGTATGTAGGATTGATGCCTCAGAAGATGATGAAGATATCGAAAGAGTTGCTATTGATGGTGAAGAAATCATTGACGATGGAATCGAAGAGATTGAAGAGATTGAAGAAGTTGAAGAAGAGGAAATCGAAGAAGCAGACGGAGAAATCAACGAAGTAAATGAATAACAAGTAAATTTATTAAATAAAAAATAATACCTAAACAATGAAGAGAATAATTTTATTCGTAGCTTTTGTTGCTTTTACTATAAGTGCAGGGGCTCAAACAATGAAGGTTCAAAGTGCTTATGCTGACATGAAAAACAAACGTCTGGCAGAAGCTAAGAAGAATATTGATGCAGCATGTGAGCATGAAAGCACAAAGAATGATGCAAAGACATGGCATTATTCAGGCTTAATTTATGCAAAATTAGTTGAAGTATCTCAAACAGATGAAAAGCTGTATAAGAAACAAAAAATAGATACTCCAATTCCAGAACTTGCAAAAGCATCTAGGATAGCACTAGAAAGATCAATTGAGATTGAAAAAGAAGCTCAAACATCAGAATATGTAGGTGCAAACATAAACACCTTGAACTACATTGTTATCTATCAATTTGACATTGCACTAAACACATTCAATTCAAGACAATATGCAGAATCTATTCCTCTTTTTGAAGAAGTTGTGAAAGGAGCTGTGGCTGCAAGAAACAAGGAAGTAGAAATGAAGGCTAATTTCTGTATTGCTATGGCTTACGATGCAACACAGCAAACAGATAAAGCTAGTGAAATGTATCGCCAACTTGTTAAACAAAACACCAAAGAAGAAGCAGTTTATATCAACTTATTTATCGCTAACAAAAAAGCAAATGAGTTAGATAAAGCAATTAATGTTTTGAAAGTGGGAGTAAAGAACCTACCAGGAAACTATAGATTACTTGGTCTTCTTTCTGGAGCTTATGTTGAAAAAGGAAATAAAGAAGAGGCTGATAAAACAATTGCAATCCTTAAATCAATTTCTGACACCATAACTGAAAACAAACCCTCAGTACTAGTAATTATTGCTGACGTACTAAGAGATGCAAACAACCTTGATGAAGCAATTGCAATGTATAACCAATCTTTAGCACTAAAGCCAATACAAGCAGAGGCTAACTATGGTTTGGGAGTTCTATACTTCAATACAGCAGTTGATTTAAAAGAAAAAGCAGACAAACTACCATTTGATGCAGCTGAAGAATACGATAAACTTCAAAAAGATTCAAAATCAAATTTCTCACTAGCAATACCTTTCTTTGAGAAGATACTAACTATCAAAGGAAAAGAAAAAGACATCAACACCCTAAACGCTTTAAAAATTATCTATTCAAGACTTGAAATGACAGATAAGTACAAAGAAGTTAATGCAGTCTTAGAATCACTTAGACAAAAATAAAAATAGGATAACCCTAATATAAAATAAAAACCCTCAATATTAATTTATTGAGGTTTTTTTATGCCTAAAAATTTACAAAGCAAATAAACAGCATAAAAAGACTGCGTAATAATTTTCTAATACGCTGTTATAATAAATCCTTTCTTTGATTCAGTAAATTGTTTCAGTGATTCAGTAAATTGTTTCAGTGATTCAGTAAAATAGATTAGTGATTCAATAAATTATTCCTTTGATTCAGTAAATTGTTTCAGTGATTCATTTTTTAGCTTATATTTGCAGTGTTCTAGTCTTATTTATCAACTAAAATATCTTTAGAAATGGACGCTAAATTTTATAGCTTTAAGGCAAATTCTATTCAAGGGAAAGAAATCAGTATGGAATTGTATAGAGGTAAGACCATTTTGGTAGTAAACACAGCAAGTAAATGTGGTCTTACTCCGCAACTTGATGGTTTGGAAGCACTTTATCAGAAATATAAGGATAAGGGACTGGTTATTCTTGGTTTTCCATGCAATCAGTTCTTAAATCAAGAGCCAGGTGATGAAAAATCTATTTCCGAAGGCTGTTTAATCAATTATGGCG
>JAGNRX010000214.1 GCA_017988355.1 Bacteroidales bacterium
GATGTACATCTGAGCAAAACCATTCTTTGATTTGATAATTTCATGCCAAGAACTAATAATTTTATGTGGCGTTTTAGATGTTTATTTAGTTATTTCCCATCCCAAATCTACTCAAATACTATTCAATTGCTATTATTCGACACATAAAAGAAGAGGTTTTAATGTTTTTAAGTCAAAAATGGAAGAAATTTACTCTTAAGACTTAGAAAAATAAGAATAATCGGTATAATTACTATAAAATATAGTATATTTGTAACTTTATTATTATAAATGAAGGTAATTAAGTCAATACGTATTAGTAGTTTTTATAAGCAGTTTTTGATTTGGAGATTAAAGAATGTCTCAGAGTCACATTATATGATCTTTATGTCACTCTTGGTGGGGCTATCTTGTGGGATGGCTTCTGTGGTTTTGAAGAATACTGTCCACTATACCTATCTTTTTATAACAGATACTAAGTGGTTTGCGGTTGATAGGTCAAATTTTTTGTTTCTTATCTATCCAATGGTTGGTATAACAATAACTGTCCTTGTTTTAAAATACTTTATTAAGGATGATATTAGCCATGGGGTTTCTAAGGTCTTGTATGCAATTAGTAGGAAGAAAGGACGCATAAAGCCACATAATACATATAGTTCTATTTTAACTTCTTCAATAACTGTTGCTTTTGGTGGTAGTGTTGGTCTTGAGGCTCCAATTGTCTTAACTGGTAGTGCCTTAGGTTCCAATCTTGGAAGGTTGGGCAGGTTAAGCGAAAAGAATATGATAACCCTTGTTGGTTGTGGTGCTGCGGGTGCTATTGCGGGAGTATTTAAGGCTCCGATTGCAGGAATACTATTTGTTTTTGAAGTTCTTATGCTCGATTTAACAATGACTACTGCAATTCCTCTACTTATATCTGCTATTACTTCATCAATGATTTCTTATTTCTTCTTAGGTAAGGGAGTTCTTTTCACTTATCATATCTCTTCAAATTTTGAATTAATAAAAATACCTGGCTTCATATTCTTAGGGATTGTTGCAGCCTTTATTTCATTATACTTTCTTAGATCATCAAAATTCATTGCAAAGAGGTTTAAGAAAATGAAGGTTTGGAGAAGGGTGGCTGTTGGTGGATTAATTTTAGGTGTGCTTATCTTTCTTTTTCCTCCTCTTTTTGGGGAAGGTTATCCTGCATTAAGTGTCTTATTGAGCTCTGACACAAACACTTTGTTTAACAACTCTATGTTCTATAACTACAGGGAAAATGAGTGGATGTTATTAGGAATTTTACTTGCCATAATTATGTTCAAATCCATTGCTACTGCTGTCACAACCTCAGCTGGTGGAGTTGGGGGTACGTTTGCTCCTTCTCTTTTCATTGGAGGTTTTACAGGCTTCTTTGTTGGAAGATTAATAAATATGTCAGGACTTATAGTTGTTGAGGAAAGTAATTTTGCTTTGGTTGGTATGGCGGCAGTTATGTCTGGAGTTATGCATTCGCCTCTTTCAGCAACCTTCCTTATTGCTGAAATAACTGGAGGCTATGGACTTTTTGCACCCCTAATGATTGCAACAACAATATCATATATAGTCGTCAAGCCTTTAAATAAGTATTCAATTTACTCTGAAGAACTTGCCTTGGAAGGGAATCTAATGACTCATGACAAGGATAAGTCAGCTCTTCAATCAATTGATAAGAAAAAGTTAATCGAAACTAACTTTATACCACTTCTCTATGACGCCACATTAAGGGATGTTGTTGATGCAATTCAGAAATCAACAAGGAACTTTTTCCCAATAATAGATGAGGATAATAACTTCTTAGGAATACTTCTTATTGACGATGTTAGAAAGTTATTATTTAAACCTGAATACTACGATGTATATGGAGTAAAAGATTTTGTTCGTTATTCCAAATACTTTATTGTTGATATCTCAGATCCATTGCAAGAGGTAGTTTCGAAGTTTAAGGGAGCAGATAGATACACTATTGCGGTTGTTGATAAGGGTAAGTACGTTGGCTTTATGTCAAGGGCAAATGTTTTTGCTGAGTATAGGAAATATGTAAGTGCTTTCTCTGAAGAATAAAAGATAATGAAAGAAAAATTAAAGATAGCTGTTATTGGTGCCACTGGACTAGTTGGTGGAGTTATTCTAAAAGTATTAGAGGAAAGAGGTTTCTCTAAGCACGAGATAATTCCAGTTGCAACTCAAAAGAATATTGGAAAAGAAATCTCTTTTTCTTCAAGACAATTAAAGGTTATTAGCATTGAAGAAGCGATTAATGCTAATTGTGATTATGCAATTTTTTCAGCAGGAGGGAAGGTCTCAAAGCTTTATGCTCCAATCTTTGCAGAAAAAGGAACAGTAGTTATTGATAATTCATCTGCTTGGAGAATGGATAATGATGTTCCATTAGTTGTTCCTGAAATCAACTCTAAAGCAATTAATAGCAGTGATAGAATTATTGCAAATCCTAACTGTTCAACAATACAAATGGTTTTAGCTCTTGCACCCTTACATTGGAAATATAAGATTAAAAGGATAGTTGTTTCAACCTATCAAAGTATAACAGGAACAGGCGTTAAGGCTGTTAATCAGTTGGAAAAGGAAGAAAAGGGAGAGGAAGTTGAAAGAGTTTATCCTTATCAGATTCATCAGAACCTATTCCCTCATGGGGGTGATTTTATGGAAGATGGTTATACGACTGAAGAGGCAAAGTTAGTTGATGAAACAAGAAAGATATTTGCTGATGATTCAATTCAAGTTTCTGCAACAGTTGTCAGGGTGCCTGTTCTGGGAGGTCATTCCGAAAGTGTGAATGTAGAGTTTGAAAACGATTTTAATATAGATGATGTTTTCTCTTATCTTAAAAACATGGATGGAATTGAAGTAATTGATAATCCAAATGAAAACCTCTACCCAATGCCTCTTTTTTGTGAGGGAAAGGACGAGGTCTTTGTTGGAAGAATAAGAAGAGATTTCTCTCAACCTAAAACTTTAAACCTTTGGATTGTTTCAGACAATTTAAGAAAGGGAGCAGCAACAAATGC
>JAGNRX010000215.1 GCA_017988355.1 Bacteroidales bacterium
CCATTAGCTCCTATTTCATTTACTAATTCTACATAGTCGTCAATAAGAAAGATTGCGTTATACTTATCACATTCTTTTTTGATAAGCTTACCCATTATTAGTAACTCATCTATGGAAGCATCCTTAATTCTTAGTTGAACGAACTTTACACCAGACTCAAGAGCCATAATAGCTGATTCCAAGTAATTATACTTTGAATTGTAATGTGTTATGAATTGTATTTTCTCTAGTTTCATAATTTGTTTTCTTATTTCCAAAGGCTGCCAAGAAGAGCTGCTCCTCCAAAGCCAATTGATTTTAACTCCTCGAACTTATCCTCGGTAATTCCTCCTAAGGCTATTGTTTTTTCATTAATTAAAGATGATTCTTTCAAGTCTTTAAGGTTAAACTTACTCTTATAACCTTGTTTCGATATACTATTATATATAGGACTAAGAAATACATAATCAAATCTATTTCTTGTTTCAAGCATCTCTTTAAGGTTATGACAGGAAAAGCTTTTTCTTAAATCTCCGTATATTGGTTTTATATAAGGACTTGAAAGATTAAAGTGAACCCCTCCTAAACCAAACTCCAAAGCTAGTTCTTGATGATAATGTATTGTTAATTTATTCCTTATTTCCAATGGAAACTCATCTAAGTAGTATCTTAAGTACTCAGGACTTAGGGCAGGCTTACGAATATGAAATATATCTATACCATTATCCAATAGTTCAACAATCTTTTTCTGTTCAACCTTAACCCCTTTTTCTGGAGTAATTCCTATTAGCCTCCACATGTTGCTTGAATTATTGTTATCTTATCTCCTTCCTTAAGTTTTGTTTCATCCCACTTTGTTTGAGGTATTATCTCCTCATTAACTGCTAATGCAATTGAGGATGTTTCTCCATGGTTTATTATATTTATCATTCCAGAGATTGAGATATTCTCAGGCATTATTTTTTCTCTCTTATTTACTATTATCTTCATCTTATTATTAATTTTTGCGGATTAAAGAAATGATTAACTGCACCATGACCATTTCCAAGTATTACGTCTTTTCCTTCTAATATTGCCTTTGTGATATAATCCTTAGCCATTATAACACTGGTTTCTAAATCCTCACCCATTGCAAGATAGGCTGCAATTGCAGAAGAAAGCGTGCAACCTGTTCCGTGAGTGTTCTTCGTTTCTATTTTATTTGATTTTAGTAGAGTGGCTTCCTTCTCTCCTTTCTTCAAAAAGACGTCAACCATCTCTTTTCCATTTAGATGTCCTCCCTTAATCAAGACAGAATTTAATCCAAAATGATGAATAAACTCTTTTGCTCCTTCAATCATCTGATCAACAGTTTCTATCTTTCTTTTAAGTAAAACAGAAGCTTCGTTAAGATTAGGAGTTATTATTGTTGAGAGAGGGAATAGTTCTTTTATTATTGCATCAACTGTTTCATCAAGAATTAAAGCATTACCAGAGGTTGAAATCATAACAGGGTCTAAGACAAGGGGGATATTCTTTTTATATAGTTTCTTAACGGCTAATACATTTTCTGTGGTGAAAAGCATACCAATTTTAATTGCATCAAAATAAAAATCATCAAGTACGGCTTTAAGTTGTTTTTCAACCATAGAGCCAGAAACTGCCATAACATCAACAACGCCCATAGTGTTTTGAGCAGTTATTGCAGTAATAACAGAAGCCCCAAAGACGCCTATTGAGCTAAATGTTTTTAAGTCTGCTTGAATTCCTGCACAGCCTCCCGAGTCAGAGCCTGCAATTGTAAGTGCTAATGGATATGATGCCATAAGTTATTTGTTTTAATAAAATCGAGAGGTGATAACTTATGTTAAGAAAACTACTCTTTCCGCCTTAGCATTATCTAAGAGGTCGAAGGGTATAATCTCAGCCTAAATTTTAATAAAATTAAGCACCCCAATAAAATTAATGATAATTATTACAATAAAACGATAATAACGCCGTTTTATTATTTGCAAAGATAACATTAATAACTAATATAAAAAAGAAAACGAGTATGAAAAGATTTATTTTAGCCTTAGGAGTTGTAGCTGTATTATTTTCTTCTTGCGGAAAGAAAGAGCTTGAAGAGAAGATAATAACACAACAAAAATTACAAGACTCAATCGAAGCAGTTATCTCAATAAAGGATGCTGAAATGGAAAGCTTATTCCAAGAACTAAATGCAATTGAACAAAGTTTATCAGATGTTTCTGCCAAATATGGTAACGTAAATAAACTTAAGAACACCTCTGGTGAGAAAGTAAATAAAGACACACGCGCTAGAATTACTGATGAGATTCAAAACATCAATGAGCTTTTAGCAAATAACAAACAAAAAATTAGTAAGCTTAACAACCAAATGGCTTCTACTGGTAACAAAAGTAAAGAACTAGCAACATTTGTTGAAAAACTACAACTTAGAATTAACGAACAAGAAGCTCAAATACAAGCTTTAACTGCAGAACTTCAACAAAAGAAAATTGTAATTGAAAACCTAAACAAGAACATTGAAGACCTTTCAAAACAAAACCAAGTTAAGGATCAACAAATTCTTCAAGTAGAATCTGAAAAGAATACTGCATACTATATGGTAGGAACAAAGAAAGAACTACAAGCTGAAAACATTGTAAGCACATCAGGTGGTTTCTTAGGGATGGGAAAGAAAACAAAAGTAAGTGGAGATTCTGAACTATCAAAATACACTAAGGTTGATATTAGACAGTTTGAAAGCATTCCATTAAACGGAAAGAATAAAATTAAGATTTTAACTTCTCATCCAAGTACTTCATATACACTTGAAGGAGATGCTAAATACCCAAAATCAATTAAGATTAAAGATGCAAGTGCATTTTGGGGAAAGAGTAAATTCTTAGTAGTAATGTACGATTAATAATTGATTGAATTAAATATTAAAAGATAAGGTTGCTCCTAGGAGTAACCTTTTTTTTGGGATATATAATATGATTCTCATACAACAATAATTGAAAAAACTTATTAACTTTGCAAATAAATAATAATATTAAACCAAAATCAA
>JAGNRX010000216.1 GCA_017988355.1 Bacteroidales bacterium
AGCAACAATTGCTGCAACAAATATGAATATCCTATATAGGGGAATTGACAATAAACTTGATGCAACGGTTGAGGGTATTGCAGATGAATTTATTGATGCTGAGATTTCAGATGGAAAGGGTGTTATTAAAAAAACTGGGAAGGGTAGCTATGCAATTAACGTAGAGCATGGCAGTCTGGAATATATAATTACCATGGATTGTTTAGATAAAGAGACTGGCACTATATATCAAAAGGATACAGCCATTGCTAGGGATGAGGAAGAAATTATTGTGAATTTATTTGCTTATTTTAATATGAAGAAGGTTTATTTGGACTCTAAAAAATTTATAGTTAGGAGTTTGAAGAAACCTATGGTAGTTGTTGGTAGCATCGATGGTGGATTGATTACAAAGGAAAGTTTGATGAAAGACCCATATATTAGGGTTAAGCCTGGCGTGGGTTATGATTCAGAGGATTATGGGGTTACGGATTTTCAAATGGCTTTTAGTTCTTATAATAATGAAGCTCCTCTTTTATCAAAGACCAATGATTTTATTAGAAAGAAAAGGTTTACTAATGAGATGATTGAAAAGATAAAGACCTTGAAAAAGGGGGATAAAATTTATATAGAGGGTATTAGAACGATGATTAATGGGATTGAACATAGTCCTGAAAATCCTCAAATAATATTAACAATTAAATAATTAAGATTATGAAAAGATTTAGTTTTTTAGCTATTATGCTTACAGTTTTTTGCTTATCTGCAAATGCTCAAGAGGGAAAGTCTCCTAGGACAATTATTGCGGCAACTGGGATGAATATACTTTATGAGGGGATTGAGAACCCAATTTTTATTTCGGTGGATGGAATTGAGGATAAAAACATTATTGCGGAAGTCTCTGATAATCATGCTCATATTAGAAAGGTTGGCAATGGTGAGTATGTGGTGAATGTTGATTTCCCTGAAGAACATGCTAATATTGATATTGAATATGAAGATGGGACGCTATATCAAAAGGAGATAATTATTCCTTTGGACAACAAATATGTTGATGTTGTTTTATATAATAATACTGGGAATAAAAAGGTATTTTTAAATAAAAGAAACTTTAAGGTTTATGAGATGAAAAGACCAAAAGCAGTGATTATTGATATGGATGGTGGTTTTATTGATAAGGAGGTTTTATTGATGTGTCCTGGTATATCAACTTATCCTACTGGTGTTTTATCAACTGTTAATTATAGGGTTAGTGAATTTATGATGATTTTTGACGATAAAAATGACAATAATGCTCCATTTGTATCAAAGAGCTATTTGTTTACCCCAGAAATGATTGAAAGAATTAAGACTTTGAAAAAAGGGGATAAGATTTATATTGAAGGTATTTCAGTAATTATGAATGGTGTGCCTACTCCTGTTGAAAACCCAACAATGATTTTTACTATAGAGTAAACTTGTCGAAGGTCGAAAGTCGAAAGTCCAGTTAAAGAGTTTAAAGTCCTTAAAGACATTAAAGTCATTAAAATTTTGACCTTTGACCTTTGACCTTTGACCTTAGACCTTTGACCTTAGATCCTTATGGTTTTGGGGTTTTTACTACTAAGAATCTAAAATCTTCTGTTCCTTCATTATATAGCATGTGAGGGATGTTTTTAGGACTTTCTACTAAGGTGTCTTTGGTGATTAATTGTTTTTCATCGCCTACCTCAACAAATCCTTCGCCTTCTAAGACATAAAAGAATACATCAACTGGGGTGGAATGTCTTTTTAGGCTTTCTCCTGGTTTAATTAGCATATGTATGACTTGAACATGCTCTATCTCAAAGAGTTTCTTTGCATCAACGCCATGAGGGTTTTTCATTGTCTCAAGGTCTTTATAGTTTATTGTATTCATAAAAATAATATTTAAGGTTTATACTTGAATTGAATTAGACTACAAATATACGACAGAAATGAAATTTTCTTTGTAATAATTATTACAAGTTAGGGGGAATTAAAGAGTTTAAGGAGTTTAAAGAGTTTAAGGACCTTAATGACCTTAATCTCCTTAAAATCCTTAGACCTTAGACGCGATAAATCGCGTCTCTACAAGACCTTTTTCTTGGAATAGATATCTAATGCGACTATTGATGCGGTGAAGAACCAGAAGGGGATTGAGAGTTTGTCGGTGTCGAGGAAGTTGTTTAGGAAGCCGTGTGTGTAGTATGTTACTAGGGACATGGTGAGAAAGATTGCTAACCTACCTTCGTTTCTGTTCTCGGCTCTCTTATATACTTTTATTCCGGTATAGATGACGGTTATTACGAGGATTATCATCGACAGCATTCCTAAGACGCCACTTTCTGCAAGAGGCCCTAAGTATTCGCTGTGGGCATTGCCTAAGGTGCCTGCGTTGGTTGATATGGTTGAGAGCTGATAGGACTTTTGGAAGCCTGCATATTCAAATTGGTAGGTTCCTGGCCCCCATCCTAAGATTGGTTTTTCTTCAAACATCCTAAAGACACATGCCCAGCGGTTAAGTCTTTCTACGTTGGAGGCATCGGTTGAGATATTGGATATTGAGGATATATGTTCTGCGATATTGCCTGAGGAGTCTTGGCTGTTTTTTTGTAGTAGTTGTAGTATTGGGGTTTGGAAGGCAAAGAAGAACATTATTCCTCCTAAGCCAACAAGGATTATGGGTTTGAGCTTGATTTTGAACTTAAGTATTGCGTATATTCCTATGGCTGGGACTATGCTCATCCATGCTGCTCTGGAGTAGGATAGGATTAGTCCTGTTAGGAAGACTAAGAAGAGTAAGCCATAGAATGCTATTTTCCACTTGTTTTTGTTTTTGGTTATTAGGTGGAAGCTGGTCATGATGAGGAACATTGCCAGGATTGCTCCGTAGGCTGTGTGGTCGTTGTAGAAGGGTTGCATGATGTAGAAGGACTTGTCGAACTCAAAGCCTGTGAGGGCAAACATTATGGAGGTATAGATGACTATTATGGCTAGTGGTATGGCGTAGGATAGGTAGATTATTTTTATCTTCTTGAAATTGGAAAGTAG
>JAGNRX010000217.1 GCA_017988355.1 Bacteroidales bacterium
AATATTTTATCGAAAAACGATATATTTTATTTACTTTACGATAAATAAAGATCGACCAACCCTTCTGGAGCCTTGATATATATTATTTTACCTTCTCTATCAACTTTTTGAATAATTGAGTCAACTATTGGCATTAAAATCTCTTTTCCCTTAAATAAAATAGAGAAAAGTGGGTGGGCAGGGTATTCAATTATAGAATCAAGTACGCCGATATCTCCTTTTTCCTCATCAATTATCTTGAAACCTAATACTTCATGAAAATAAAATTTATTGCCCTCAAGCTTAGGAAGCATCTCTAATGGTAGGAATAGTTTTTTACTTATTAGTTTCAAGCTATCCTCTTCATTCATATTTTCAAACCTTACAACAGCTTTATTCCCATTCAATCTTAAGGCTTCAATGGGGTAGAGAACTAATCTATTGTTTATCTCAATATAAACTCCATCTAATTGAGAATACTCCTGAGGTTCATCTACATCAAAATAAAGAACTAACTCTCCCTTATAAGAAAATGGCTTTACAACCAAGCCTAAGTAAAAACAATCATTAACATCCATATCGTAAAGGTATAAAATAAAAATTTATTAATGCAAAAAGACCGATTCTAATAAAAGAATACGGTCTTTGCAATCATTATGAAGAATTATCTTTTTAACAAACAATTATTCTGCTGTTGGTTCTTCAACCTCAGGAGCTGTTTCTGTTTCAGCTTTTGCTTCTTCAACAATAACTTCCGCAACAGGTTCTGCAACAACTTCTGCTATTGGAGCTTCAACTACTGGAGTTTCTGCTGCTAATTTCTCTGCTGCTGCTGTTTCTCTTGCTAATCTTTCAGCTTCTCTTTCAGCTCTTATTGCTTCGTCTGCTTCTTGACGTCTTGCATTAATAGCTTCTTGACGTTTTGCATTTACTTCAATTTCTTGAGCTAAAGCATTTTTTGCATCAGATTTCTTATTATTTCTTTTTTCTTCAGCCTTTGCTGAAATTTTGTTTTCTTTTTCAAGTACCCAAGCGTTAAATTTGGTATCTGCAACTTCTTGTGTTATTGCACCTTTTTCAACTCCAATTTGAAGATGACGCTTAATCATAACTCCCTTATATGAAAGGATAGATCTTGCTGTATCTGTTGGTTGAGCACCATTTTTTAACCATTGACATGCTTTTTCGATATCTAAATCGATTGTTGCAGGAATGGTTACTGGATTATAACTTCCAATTTTCTCAATAAACTTTCCATCACGTGCTGCACGAGCATCCGCAATAACGATATGATAGAAAGGTTTACCCTTCTTACCAAAACGTTGTAATCTGATTTTTACTGCCATAATAGCTTTTAATTAATTGTTTTTTAATTATTCAAGGTTGCAAAGATACATTTTTTATTTTAAAGAAAAAGGATTCCTCCAAAAAAAACTTATCTGCTGCAAATAAATAGGCTTAGTTTTCTTTAAAACAGCCATTCTTCTTCAACATCCCAATTCTTCCGAATACTAATTGTTTTATCGAAATAAATTATCTCTTCAGGTAAAACTCTATTATTATAGTCTCCATAATCCCATCTCCTATTATGGTTTTTGTCAATAATCATTTTTAATTTATATGCTCCTTCCTTAAGAAACTTAAATATGTTTTTATCTTCACTCTCTAAATACTTCCTCGTTATTTCTTTTCCAAATAGGTCTTCAAGAATTAAAATATAGCTTGAATTCCTATCAAGACTATCTTTAATTTTAATAAAGAGATTACCATAATCTGTCTCATTATCTATAATAAGATTAAAAACTAAGGAATCATTTATTTGACCTAGTCTATTTTTAATTTGTCCTTGAGCTATTCTTATTTTCTGAGAAGAGCCTTGATCCAATGATTCTTCTAATTCTAAGAATAAAGGATTATTGACGGAGGGTTTGAAATGAATTATGGTTGTGTCCTTTGGAGTGATTCTATACGCTTCGACTATTTGTATTGTGTCTTCAATTGGGAAAGGCATAGCAATTAAACATTTTGAAAAGAAAGGCTGGTTTTGAGTTGGAGAGATAAAGTTAAATGTATCTTTTATCTTCTCTTTATCTCTATTCTTATATTGCTGCTCAAAATCTTCTTTTAATCCAACATCACTAATAACTAATTTAACAGAGTCGAAAGAATGAGTTAAGCTCCAAATATCTACTGTGTCTTTATTATTATTATATTGGACTAATAAATTCTTATCTTCTTTTCCTATAAAATTAGGATAAGTAAAATTAAATTCAAGACTATCTGTTGTTGGGTTAGAAAAACTAAATTGTAGCCTATGTTTAGAAAGAATATTCGTGGAGTTTAGATTTATTAGGGTATCCTTAGGTTCAAAAAAATAAATTACGTTTTTTGTTTTTACAGCTTTTTTTGTTAGGGTATCAGATTCGTAAATTGTTGCCTCAACCCTATCATTACTAAAAGCTATCCCCTCGGTATTTAGGTCATAGAGAAGGTTTTGGTTTTTATCTTCTAATGCTAAAATATGGTAATTGCCAGGGGCTATATTACGAAAAATATAATTCCCATTACTATCTGTTCTTGTTAAATAGTTTGGCTTTTCTTTTGAAACAACTGAAAAATCCTCTGACTTATATAACATAACATATTTACTAGCTATTGGTTTAAGGGAATAAGCATCTAATACCTTCCCTTTATATTCATTTGTATCAATAAATGGTCCTGTTGCAAAACTATAAGAAAAGTTATTTAACTTATTTCCTTCTGTATAGTCAACTATTGAATTGCCGAAATCAAAAATATATGTTGTGTTGTCATATAGTGTATCTGTCCAAGAGACTTTAAGAGTTTTAAGATGTGATTTGATAGTAGGTTTCTCTTTTAAAGGAGGAGAAATAATTAATTCTTCTGACGTGTTTTCTAAAACAATATGCTCATCAAACTTTATCTCAAATTCATTTCCTTTGAAATTAGTGGAATTAGATTTTGGATTTGCTTCTTGAAGCTTTGGTGGAGTTCTGTCATAAGCACCACCTGAGGGAGCAC